>JAUHVS010000375.1 GCA_030424955.1 bacterium
CTCGCGTCCGCGCCAAAGAGCGCCGTGAACCGCTGGGGATACAGCGCCCGCAGCTCGGCGCGGGCGGCGGCGCTCGCGTCGACGCGGCGCACCAGCGCGGCCTCGGCGTCGGGGCTCAGCCGGCCCTCGCCCAGGGCGGCGAGCTCGTCGGCGTCGGGCAGCGGGCCGGCCGGCGGATCCACCAGGGGCACGGTCCACCGCAGCAGGGCATCGGTCAGCGCGTCGGGACCAGGGCGGTTCATGCGGGCCTCCAGGGCCAGGGGCGCAGGCCGGCGAGCACCAGCGCCACCTGCAGCAGGTCATCGAGGTCGAGGTGATCCGCCAGGTGGCTGAGCTGGTCGCGCAGCGCCCGGGGGCTCAGGCCCAGCTCCGCCTCGGCGCGGCGGGTGAACGCCGCCCAGATCTTCTCGCGGATGCGGTTGAGGCGGCGGAAGATCGTGCTGGGCTGCACGCCCAGCTCGTCGGCGATCTCTCGCAGCACCAGCTGGTCGCGGTAGCTCTTGCGCAGCAGGCGCACCTCGTCGGCCGAGAGGGCGTTGACGCTCTCGACGAACAGGGGGCGCAGCCGGGCCGCGCCGTCGAGCCCCGCCAGGCGGTCGTCGGCCCGGGCGCGGGGATCCTGCAGGTGATCGAACGCGGCCTCGCTGGCCGCTGGGCGCCGCTGCCGGGCGCGGTCGAGCACCAGCCGGCGGGTGGTCACCTTCAGCCAGCCCCGCAGGGAGCCCAGGCCGCCGTAGGACCACAGGCGCGCCGAGCGCGGATCTTCGGGGCGGCGGGGCATGAACAGGCTGGTGAGGAGCTCATCGGCGACCTCCTGGGCCAGCTCGCTGCCGTCGGCCACCTTGGCGCAGCGGCTGCGGATGTACTCGGCGTGCTGTTCGAAGAAGCGGCGCACCGCGCGCTCGCTGCCGTGCAACCCGGCCTGGGCCAGGTAGACGTCGCCGAGGGCGAGCTGGGCGAGGCAGGCGAGGGGGCCCTCGGGGCCCGCGCGGCGGGCCACGGTGTGCGCGACGTGGGCCACGAAGGCGTCGCAGGGCAGCCCCAGGCCCTGCTCGGCGTCCAGCGTCGCCCACGCGGCCTCGATGGCCTGCTGGACCTCGGGGCTGGGGGCGGCGGTGGGGGGCAGCGCAGACACGGCGAACCTCGCAGCGGGCGCCCAGGGCGGGGGCCTCGTGGGGGGGACGGGGGCGGCGGCCGCCCGTTGCGCCAGAAAATCGACGCGGGGTGAAACACCTGACCCAGCGGACCGGCGGATCGGCCCAGCCTATCAGGCCGGGCGCCGCTGCGCCCGCCCGCACGCCGGGCGGCGAGCCTTGCGCCGTCCACGGGATTCTCGGACGCTGCCGCCATGATCGCCACGCCCACCTTCATCCAGCGAGACGTCCCCCTGGCCCCCCGCACGACCCTGGGGGTCGGGGGCGCGGCGGCCTGGTTCGCGCCCTGTGCGGATCGCGCTCAGGTGCGCGAGGCGCTGCGGACCGCCGACGGGCGGGGGCTGCCGCTGGCGCTGCTCGGCGGCGGCAGCAACACCTTGGTGTGTGACGGTGGCTTCGCCGGGCTGGTGCTCGCCCCACAGCTGCTCGGCGTCGAGGTCGAGCGGGTGGGCGACGCCGTCCACCTGCACGTGCAGGCGGGCGAGCCGTGGGACGGGCTGGTGGCCCGCGCCGTGGCCGAGGGGTGGGCGGGCATCGAGTGCCTCGCGGGCATCCCCGGCACCGTGGGCTCGGCGCCCATCCAGAACATCGGCGCCTACGGGCAGGCGCTGGCGGACGTGTGCGTGGCGGTGACCGCGTGGGACCGCGCGCGGGGCGCCGAGGTCACCCTGCCCGCCGCCGAGTGCGGGTTCGGCTACCGCGAGAGCCGGTTCAAGGCGGCCCCGGGCGCGCTGGTGGTGCTGTCGGTGACCCTGGCGCTGCGGCCGGGCGGGGCCCCCACGGTGCGCTACCCGCAGCTCGCGGCGCACCTGCCCGCGGGCGCCGATCTGGCGAGCACCCGCGACACCGTGCTGGCGCTGCGCCGCAGCAAGTCGATGGTGTACGACCCGGCCGATCCCAACCACCGCAGCGCGGGCAGCTTCTTCATGAACCCGGTGGTGCCCACCGCCCAGGCCGACGCCGCGTGGGCCCGGCTGGCGGCCGCTGGCGTGGCCGGTCCCATGCCGCGCTGGCCCGCGGGCCCTGGCCTCACCAAGCTGAGCGCCGCCTGGCTCATCGAGCGGGCGGGCTTCCAGCGGGGGGTCGGCGAGGGGCGGGTGGGGCTGTCGAGCCGGCACACGCTGGCCCTCATCAACCGCGGGGGCGCGCGGGCCGAGGCCCTGCTGCGCTTCGCGGCGCGGGTGCGGGCGGGGGTGTGGCGCGCGACCGGGGTGCGGCTGCACCCCGAGCCGGTGGTGCTGGGGGGCGACGGGCCCGTGGCCGATCTGCTGGACCGGCTGGCGGGCCTCTGACGCGATCGCTCAGCCCCGCTTGAGGTGCACCGCCTCGCGGTACAGCGACTCGTAGGCCCGCGCGGCGTGGCCCCAGGTGAAGCGCTGGCGCATGCCCCGCGCCTGCATACCCCGGTAGTCATCGTGGCGGTTGTACCAGGTGTGCACGGCCCACCCGATGGTGTCGCGCAGCGCGCCGTAGGTGAGGCCGTAGCACTTGAAGCCCGTGCCCCGGTGGTGGGGCGCGTCGTAGTTGTCGACGGTGTCTTGCAGGCCCCCCACGGCGTGCACGATGGGCGGCGTGCCGTAGCGCAGGCTGTAGAGCTGGTTGAGGCCGCAGGGCTCGAAGCGCGAGGGCATGAGGTACAGATCGCTGCCCGCCTCGATGCGGTGGGCGAGCCCGTTGTCGTAGCGCAGCCGGAAGGCGAAGTTGCGGTGGCCTTGGCGCCCCATGGCCTCGACGGCGTCGTGGGCCCAGCGCTCGCCTGAGCCCAGCAGCACCACCTGCACGTCCCAGCTGAGCAGCTCGGGCAGCACGTCGAGCAGCAGGTCGATGCCCTTCTGGTGTACCAGCCGCGACACCAGGCCCAGCACGGGCACCTCGGCGCGCACCGGCAGGCCCAGCTCGCGCTGCAGCGCCGCCTTGCACACCGCCTTGCCGGCCATGTCGTCCACGTCGTAGTTGGCGGGCAGGTGGCGGTCGGTGGCCGGGTTCCACTCGTCGTAGTCCGTGCCGTTCAAGATGCCGCGCAGGGCCCAGGCGCGGTCGCGGGCGACGCCGTCGAGGCCGTAGCCATAGGCCGGCGTGCGCAGCTCGCGGGCGTAGGTGGGGCTGACCGAGTTCAAGAGCGTCGCGTGGTACAGCCCGCCCTTGAGCAGGTTGACCTGGTTGTTGCGCTCGAGCTCGAGGTGGTTGAAGTGCTGCCAGCCCACGTCGAGCACGTCCATCAGCCCCGGGTAGAACTCACCCTGGTACTGCATGTTGTGGATGGTCAGCACCGACGCCGCGCCGCCCAGCAGGGGGTCGTGGCGGTAGGCCGTGTTGAGGAGCACCGGCACGGCCGCGGTGTGCCAGTCGTTGACGTGCACCACGTCGGGCGCGAAGCCCAGCATGCGGGCGGCCTCGAGGGCGCCGCGGGACAGGAAGACGAAGCGGTTGTCGTTGTCGGCGAAGCCCTGGCCGTCGGGCTCGGTGTAGGGGTGCGGGCGGTCGAAGAAGCGGTCGTACTCCAAGAACCAAACGGGCACCTCGCAGCCCGGCAGCCGGCCCTCGAGCACCTCGCCCCACAGCGTGCCGATGACGCCCATGGGCACGCCCAGCGGGCCGCCGACGGGGGTCAGCGTGCCGCGGTCGATGCTGGCGTAGCGGGGCATGACCAGGCGGACGTCGTGTCCGAGCTCGGCGAGGAACTTCGGCAGCACGCCCGCGACATCGGCGAGGCCCCCGGTCTTTGCGAAGGGGACGGCCTCGGCCGCCACCAGCAGGATCTTCATGGGCGGACCTCCTGGGGCACCCGTGGCGTCTACTCCTCAGGGCCCGCGGCGTCAACGTCGACGGCCCTGGCGGCGGCCCGGCGCGGTCGCCGGTTGACCCCCCCGGACCCCCTGCCTAGACTCCGCGGCTCCCGCGCCTGGTATGCGTGGAGCAAAGGACGGTCGACATGGCAGCTGACGACGCTTCGTACGATTTTGAGGTCCGTGAACTCAGCCCGGTGGAGACCCTGCGGCACAGCACTGCGCACTTGATGGCCAGCGCCGTCAACCAGCTGTACCCCGGCACGAAGTTCGGCATCGGTCCGCACATCGATCACGGCTTCTACTACGACATGGAGCTGCCCCAGCCGATCACCAACGATGACCTGCCGGCCATCGAGGCGCGCATGCGCGAGATCGCCAAGGGCAACCACAAGTTCGTGCACTCCATGAAGAGCCGCGAGGAGGCGGTGGCCTGGGCGAACGAGACCGATCAGCCCTACAAGGTGGAGCTGATCGACAGCATCGGCGCTGAGGGCTACAGCTTCTATCAGCACGGCGACTTCACCGACATGTGCGCCGGGCCGCACGTCCGATACACCAAGAAGATCAAGCACTTCAAGCTGACCCACGTCGCGGGCGCCTACTGGCGCGGCGACGAGACCCGGCCGATGCTCACCCGCATCTACGGGCTCGCCTTCGAGGCCAAGGAGGAGCTGGAGGCCCACCTCGAGATGCTGGAGGAGGCGCGCAAGCGCGACCACCGGCGCCTGGGCAAGGACCTCGAGCTGTTCCGCATCACCCAGGAGTACGGCGGCGGCCTGGTGCTGTGGCTGCCCAACGGCGCGTACATCCGCCGGCAGATCGAGGACTACTGGCGCCAGGCGCACCTCGATCGCGACTACGAGCTGCTGTTCACGCCGCACGTGGCGCCGCTGAGCCTGTGGCAGACCAGCGGGCACGCGGATCACTACAGCGACAGCATGTACGCGCCCATGGAGGTGGAGGGCGAGGCCTACCAGCTCAAGCCCATGAACTGCCCGTTCCACATCGGCGTGTACAAGGCCAAGCAGCACAGCTACCGCGAGCTGCCCCTGCGCTTCGCGGAGCTCGGCACCGTGTACCGCTTCGAGCGCAGCGGGGCCCTGCACGGCCTGATGCGCGTGCGCGGCTTCACCCAGGACGACGCCCACATCTTCTGCACCCGCGAGCAGCTCGAGGCCGAGCTGGCCGCGTGCCTCGACATCGCGCAGCACATGTACAGCGTGTTCGGCTTCCCCGAGTACAAGGTCGAGCTGAGCGTGCGGGACCCGGCCAACAAGGCCAAGTACCAGGGCGGCGACGAGATCTGGTCGCTGGCCGAGGCCACGCTGGCCAAGGTGCTCGACGATCGCGGCATCGACTACGCGCGCATCGAGGGCGAGGCCGCCTTCTACGGCCCGAAGATCGACGTGAAGGTGGTGGACGCCATCGGGCGCACCTGGCAGCTGACCACGGTGCAGCTCGACTTCAACCTGCCCGAGCGCTTCGACATGACCTACGTGGGGGCCGACAACAGCCCGCACCGCCCGATCATGATCCACCGCGCGCTGCTGGGCAGCATCGAGCGCTTCTTCGGCATCCTCATCGAGCACTACGCCGGGAACTTCCCGCCGTGGCTCGCGCCGGTGCAGGCCAAGGTGCTCCCCCTGAGCGCCAAGTTCCGCGAGTACGGCGAGCAGGTGGTCGCGCAGCTGAAGGCCGCGGGCCTGCGGGCGCGCCTCGACGACTCCGACGAGAAGCTGGGCTACAAGATCCGGCGGGCCGAGATGGAGAAGGTGCCCTACGCCCTGGTGGTGGGCGGCCGCGAGGCCGACGAGGGCACCGTGGGCGTGCGCAAGCGCATGGACGGCGATCTGGGCACCATGGCGGTGGCCGACTTCGTCGAGCGCGTGCGCGGCGAGGTCAGCGAGCGCAGCCGCTGAGGCGGCGCCCCCCGGCGCGCTGATCCGGCGCGCCGTTCGCTCGGTGCCGCGGGTGGGCACCGGGCGCTGCGCCCGGCCCCTCGGCCGGGCGCCACCCCCTCACCCGTCAGCCGCCGCAGTGCTTGACCACCAGCTCGGTGACGTTGGTCTCCTGCGCCTTCGGCGGCGCCTGCACCAGGCCGGTGCGCGACACGATGACCGTGTAGCCCTTCTCGTGCAGCGCCTCGCGCACCATCAGCATGGCGCGTACGGCGAAGGCCTGCTGCGCCTGCATCACCATCATCTCGGCGCGGGCCAGGTCCTGCTCGCTCTCGGCGACCCGGGTGCGCATGGTGAGCATGCCGGTCTCGTTGCCCGTGCGCTTGAAGTCCGCGCCC
>JAUHVS010000376.1 GCA_030424955.1 bacterium
GGTGAGCGGCTTGCCCGGCGCGCCGGGGAACACCCCCGACACCGTCGGGCCGTGCGCCTTGGCCGAGGCGCCCTTCAGGGTGAGCGTCTGGTAGCTGGCCCAGTCGTTCTGGTTGGGCGGGTGGCGCACCAGCTCGGCCGAGCCCTTGAGCAGCGCGTCGGCCTGGTAGACGAAGTGGTTGTGCGCGGTGTGGATCTTCACGCGCGGCCCCGCGAAGGCGGCGAACACCGCAAAGCCTAACAAAAACAAGATGATGGGGGTGCGCACGCCCTTCCTTTCCGGCGGCCGGGGCCGGGGCAGTCTGCCCCATTGGCAAAAAAAGACGCAACACGTGCGCCCACTGTCCGATGGATCAGGGTCGGCCCGCCCCGCGGGCCCCTGCGCTGGAGCGTGCCGTGCCCCGCCCCTGGATCACCCTGGCCCTGTGCCTCAGCCTGGGCGTCTGCCTGGCGCCCCCGACCGCCATCGCCGCCACCGTCGCCGGCCTGGCCCTGCTGCTGGCCCGCAGGCCGGGCGTCGCGCTGCCCATCGCCGCGGTGGCCGCGGGCGCCTGGGCCGGCGGCGCCACCGCCCGCTGGACCGCCGCCCAGCCGCCCCGCCCCCCGGCCCCGCTGACCGGCACCGTCACCGACGTGCGCCTGGTGGGCGAGCGGGTGGCGGTGCAGGTCGCGCCCGACGACCAGCCGGCGTGGCAGGTGGTGGTGTGGCAGGGTTTCCGCCCCCGGGGGCTCGCGTCGGGCGCCCGGGTGCGCGTGCGCGGCCCGCTGACGCCCCTGCCCCCCGCCGACAACCCCGGCAACCTGGACGCGGCGGCCTACGCGGCGGGGGCCTGGGTGGCGTGGCGGGGGCGGGGCCCCGTGACCCTGCTCGCGGCGGCGCCTGCCCGCGCCGAGGCGACGGTGGCCGCCCGGGTGCAGGCCCGCCGGCGGCTGGCCCACCTGGCCCACCCCTTCGGCGGCGCGGTGCTCACGGGCCTGCTGCTCGGAGATCGCGCCGCGGTGCCCCCGGCCGCCGTCGAGGCGCTGGCCGCCACGGGCGCTGGGCACCTGCTGGCGGTGTCTGGCCTGCACGTGGGTGGGCTGGCGGCGGTGCTCTTCGCCCTGTGCTGGCGGATCAGCCGGCGGCTGGGGGCCATCCGCCCCGACCGCTGGGCGGCGTGGCTGGCGCTGCCCGCGGTGCCGGCCTTCGTGCTGCTGGCCCAGGCGCCGCTCAGCGCGCGCCGCGCGGGCTGGATGGTGGCGGGGCTGCTGGTGGCGCGGGCGTGGGGGCGGCGGCCGGCGGGCATCGAGCTGCTGGGCCTGGCGGCGCTGGTGGTGCTGGCCGACCGCCCACAGGCCGTCACCGAGCCCGGGTTCCAGCTCTCGTTTGGGGCCGTGGGGGCCCTGCTGCTCGCGCCCTCGGGCGGGGGGCGGCTGCGCCAGGCCCTCATCGCCACCACTGTCGCCTGGCTCGCCACCGCCCCGATCCAGGCCTGGCACTTCGGCACCGCCGCGCCGCTCGCGCCCCTGGCCAACCTGGTGCTCACCCCGCTGGCGGCGACCCTGGTGGTGCCGCTGGGCCTGCTCGGCCTGCTGCTGAGCGGCTGGACGACGGCGCCGCTGGAGGTCGCCGCCGTGGCGGCCGAGGCCCTGGTGGCCCTGGCCGAGGGCTTCGCCACCTGGGCCGATCTGCAGATCGTGGGGGCCCACGCGGCGCCCGCCCTCGCGGCGCCCATCGTGGCCGCCGGGCTGTGGTCGGCCGGGCTGCCCCGCCTCGCCCGCTGGGGGCCGGTGGGCCTCGCGCTGTGGTCGGCCTGGCTCTGGCCCGCCGGCGTGACCGTCGACTTCGTGGCCGTGGGCCAGGGGGACGCCACGGTGGTGCGCGCGGGCGGCCAGACGCTGCTGGTGGACGCCGGCCCCGACCGCGCGGCGCGGGCCCTGCTGGGCTACCTGCGCCACGAGGGCGTGCGGCGCATCGACACCGTGGTGCTCAGCCACCGCCACCCGGATCACTACGGCGGCCTGGTGGGGGTGGCGGCGGCGCTGCCCATCGGCGAGGTCATCGATCACGGCGTGCCCGACGCCGGGGGGCCGTGGGGCCGGCTGGCGGGGGAGCTGGTGCGCCACGGCGTGCCCGTGCGCCGGCCCCCGCCCGGCGGCTGGCGGCTGGGGGACGCCCACGTGGCGGTGCTGGCGGCCGATCCGCCGGCGGGGCTGGCCGAGAACGATCGGTCCCTGGTGCTGCGGGTGGCCGGCCCGGCGGGCTCTGTGCTGCTGACCGGC
Source organism: bacterium (assembly GCA_030424955.1). Lineage (GTDB taxonomy): Bacteria > Myxococcota_A > Bradymonadia > UBA7976 > UBA1532 > JACKDL01. The sequence goes on from JAUHVS010000376.1 coordinate 2,262, forward strand.
GACGTCGAGGGCCCCGGCGAGGCCCGGCTGGCGGGGCGGGTGCCGCCCAGCACGGTGCTCAAGGCGCCGCACCATGGCTCGAACACCAGCAGCGGGCCCCGGCTGCTGGCCGACGCCTGCCCGGCGGCGGTGGTGTTCCCGGTGGGGCGGCACAACCGCTACGGCTTCCCACACCCGGCGGTGCTGGCCCGCTACGCGGCCCGGGCGATCCCCGGCTGGCGCACCGATCTGGACGGGCGGGTGCGGGTGCGCCTGCACGACGCCGCGCCGACCATCGAGGCCATGCGCCGCGCCCGCCAGCCCCTGGCACCCCGGGGCTGCGCCCCGGCCGAGGCCGTGCCATGATGCGCGCCAGGGCACAGGGCGAGGGCAAGCCAATGGACCTGTTGTTGACTGTGCGGGGCGCCGACGGCGCCGCCGCGGTGTATCGCTTCGCGGGCCCCGAGGTGCGGGTCGGGCGCGACATGACCTGCCAGGTGCGGCTGCCGAGCCCCAGCGTGAGCGCGCTGCACGTGCGCCTGCTGCAGCGGCCGGATGGCCAGTGGCAGGCGGTGGACGTCGGCAGCACCCACGGCACGCTGCTGGGCACCCGCCGGCTCGTGGCCGGCGAGGTCGCCGATCTGCGCGAGGGCGACGCGCTGCGGGTGGGCGCCTTCGTGGTCGAGATCTGGACCGAGGCGGCGGGCGGCCTCACCACAGGCAGCCAGGACACCGCGCGGCTGGCGCGGCTGCTCGCCCGGGACGCCGCCTCGGCCGCGAGCGGCGGCTGGCGGCTGTGGGTCGACCGCGGGGCCACCCAAGACACCTGGGCGCCGCTGGCCCCCGAGGGCGTGGTGTGGATCGGCTCGGACCCCGAGTGCGACCTGGTGGTACCCGAGGCGAAGGCGGCGCGGCAGGTCTGCGTGCGGCGCACCGCCGAGGGCGTGGTGTTCGAGGCGCCTGAGGCCAGCGTGCGCTGGCGGGGGCGGCGGGCGAGCGTGGGCCGCCTGGGGCCCGATGAGCGGCTGGGCCTGGGCGCCGCGGTGGTGCGCCTGCAGGCCCCCCCCGGGGCCCTGGTGCCCGCCGGGGGCGCGCGGCCGTGGAGCTGGGGTGATCGGCTGCTGCTGGGCGCGTCGCTGGCGGCGCTGCTGGCCGCCGCGGTGCTCTGGCTGCGCTGAGCCCGGCGCGCCCGGTCAGCGGGTGGGGAGGCCCGACTTGCGATACACCGCGCCGTTGTGGTGCGGGGTCGCGCAGCGCGGCGTGTCGTCCCAATAGACCAGGGTGTCGCCGCCGCCCGTGTTGCCGGTGTCGTCGAAGGTGAACTGGGTGGGGAAGCGCAGCACCCGGTGGCCCAGGCCCGGCGCGTCGCCCACCTCGAAGCCAGTGATGGACGCGAAGACGCCCATGTCGTCGCTCTTGGTGAAACACAGCGCCGACATGCTCGTGTGGCGGCGCTTGGGCCCGCTCTTGGTGGGGTAGGTGAAGGTCAGCCACCACCGCTCGGGCCACAGCGTCACGTCGTGGGTGACGGTCACCGTGACGGCGTCGTCGCCGGTGCCCTGCAGGGTGGCGTGCCACGTCTCGAGCGCGCGCTTCGCCTTGGGCTGGGGGATCCAGCCGGCCTTCTCCTGGGCCTTGGGGGCCGCCGCGCTGGGGGTCGCGGCGGTGGGGGCGGGGGGCTGAGCGGCCGCGGCCCCCGCGCACAGCAGGAGGGCGCCGGTGGCGTGGGCGAGGCGGCTCATCGGCCGGCCTCGGGCTGGGCCGGGGTCGGCTGGGCCGGCACGGGCTGGGCCGTTGCGGGCTGGGCACCCTTCGCGGCCTTCGCGGCCTTCGCGGCCTCGAGCAGCCAGAGGACCGGCAGATCGCCGAAGGGTGGCTCGAGGTCCGCCGCCTTGCCGCTGAGCAGGTGCGCCGCCTTGCCGGTGAGCAGCACCTGCATCACGTCGGGGGGCAGGTACGTCTTCGCGCGGGCGTGCCCGGCGTGGGCCGCGCTCGCGAGCCAGGTCAGGGCGGTCACATAGGCCGCCCGATCGGCGGCGCTCTTGGGATCGGGGGCCGCCTGCTGGAAGCGGTGCGAGAACTGCCGAGAGCCAAACGCGAACTGCGCCTCGACGTGGCCGGCCTGGGCCGCCTGGGCGAGCTGAGCGTAGGCCGGCTCGGCGCAGTCCTTTCGCTCGTGCTCGCCCATCTGGCAGCCCTTCAGGGTGGCCATGGCCTGGGCATAGAGCGCGGCGGCGGCGGGCGGGGTCCCCTTGGCCGGCGCAGGCGGGGCCTCCCGGGCCCAGGCGCCCGTGCTGGCGCCGAGGCACAGCGCGAGGGCCACGAGCCCCCCGCGGGCCCGGTGGCCGTGGGGGAGGGCGGGCTTCAAGGGCATCGGCATGACAGGCTCCAGCGCTGGGGTGGCGGGCGGCCCGACGGTCCCACGGGCCGTCCCTTCACGGCAAGCGGGCCCCCCTCGCGTTCGCGGGTTCGCGCGCTGCGCAAAGACAGCGGCCCGGCGCCGTGCTATCGCGCCTGTGTCCATCACCACACACCCGGGCGCTGCTGCGCGCGGGCAGCCCAACCGCTGGAGGCCCCATGCTTCGCCCCCTGACGTCCCTCGCCCTCGCCTTCGCCCTGACCGCGCCGGCCCTGGCGCAGGTGCGCCCCGCGCCGTCGGCCACGCCCGCCTCGCAGCCGGCCGAGGCCACGAGCCCCGACTCGACGGCGCCCGCCGTGGAGGGCCACGCCGTGCGGCCCCGCCCGAAGAAGAAGGAGACCGTCAAGCCCACCGGCAACGTGGATCTGCCCGAGACCCTGGGCGAGATCCTCACCGTCGAGTAGCCTCGCGCGCCACCACCCAACGGAGGACGCGCCATGCGCGAGACGCTCAAACAGCGCGCCCAGGCGGCCCAGGCCAAGGTGTCGGGGGCGGTCGGCGCGGTGCAGGCCAAGGCCGGGGGTGAGCTCCAGAAGCTCTCGGCCTCCGTCGAGGAGATCACGCCGGTGCTCGAGGCCCTGGGCTACGAGGTGCTGGGGGCCCGGATCACCCTGGGCATCCCGCCTTCGGCGGGCATCGGCGTGCGCGGCCTCGCCACGCCGGTGGATCCGGTGCGCTTCGAGGCCGTGCTGGCCGAGCACGAGGGCAACCTGCCGGTGGTGGCGGTGCTGAAGGCGCTCAAGCACATCGTGGGCGTGCAGAGCGGCGTGACCATCAAGGGCCTCACCGCCGACATGGCCGAGATCACCCTGGGCACGCCCCCCAGCGTCTCTCTCATGTTCGAGCGGTCGCCCGGCTCGATGCTGCGCTGACCGGGGCGCCGGCCCCTGGCTCAGGCGGGGCCGCTGCGGCCTCCAGCGCGGCCCAGCGCTCGGCGGCCGGCCGCTTCTCGGCCCGGAGTCGATCCCACAGGGCCTGCAGCCGCTCGATCTCGGCGGGCGCCTGCCCCGCCAGCCGGGCGAGCCGGTCGCGGTGCATCCACTGGCGGATCTTGCGCACCATCCACACCTTGAAGGCGACGGCCAGGCCGACGCAGATCCACACCACGGTCCAGTTCATGGGCGCCTCCTGGCGGCTGGAGCCACCAGGTGGGCCAGGCGCGACACCGCGCCGGTCCCGCCGGGTGCGTCGCGGCCGCTCGCATGGTCTGATCGTCGGGTGCGCCAGAGGCAGGCGACGGGAGGCGCCCCGATGAAGACGTTCTACGACGACCTCGCCGCGTGGTGGCCGCTGCTGCCCCCCGTCGAAGCGTACGAGGCCGAGGCCCACGAGATCGCCCGGGCCCTGCGGGCGCGCCGGCCCACCCTGCGGAGCGCGCTCGAGCTCGGCTGTGGGGGCGGCCACTGACGGTCAGGGCCGGCGGCGTCGCCGCAGCCCCCACAGCCCGATCCACAGCAGCCAGGCGGGGCCGGGCCCATCGGTGCGGCCGGCGGCGCAGGCGCAGCCGCCGTCATCGGCCGGGCGCGCGGCCGCCGGGCCGCCGTCGCCTGGCGCGCCCGCGTCCACCCCGCCCCCGTCG
>JAUHVS010000377.1 GCA_030424955.1 bacterium
CCGGTTGGCCAGCTCGCGCATCTCGGCGTACATCGGCGCGGCCATGCCCAGGCCGTCGAGGCGCAGCGACACCTCGTTGCGGGACAGGATGCGCAGCACGACCTTCTCGCCGAACTCCGTCGGGAAGGTCGACAGCCGGGTGTCCACCTCTTTGCCGGCGACGGTCAGGCGGAAGGCGCCGTCCTGCGGCAGCCGCCGCTCGGCGATGTCGAGCCGCGCCATGATCTTCAGCCGGCTCGTCACGGAGCTCGAGAAGCTCACGGGGATCGGCGGCCGCTCCACCAGCAGGCCGTCGATGCGGAAGCGCACCCGCACCCGGTCGGACCGAGGCTCGACGTGCACGTCGCTCGCGCCATCGGTGACCGCCCGCACCAAGATGCGATCCACCAGGGTGACGACGGCTGACTCATCGGAGGATTGGATCACGCGGGGCCTCCCAGGCTGGCGCCCCATGGTACAGGCGGGCGAGGCGAGGGGGCCAGGGCCCGGGCGCCGCCGGCGCAGCCCCGTGAACGGGCCGAGCTCGACCGAGCCGGACGTCCCGCGCTGCCGGATGGTTGCCGAGGCCTTCGCCCCCCGCTGGCCATGGACGGGGGACGCGCTCGCTTCACCCATCGGGGGATGGCGCACGGGGCGTCCGGCTCGGTCGAACTGGACGTGGGTAAGACGCCGCCGCGCCCCCGGGGATTCGACTTTCGAGATTCTCTGCCGGCCTGGGCGGCTGCGCCTGTCAGTGGGGCCGCCGCGCCGCTCGAGCCGGCGTGCGGCGCCCTCCGGCGGCGCTGGCCGTTCAGGTCGCGGCCCTTCGGTGTCATGCTGCCCCGAACGACCCGGAGGGCCCATGCAGATCCCCCCCCCTCGCACCGACCTGGCCGTGCACCCCAACGGGGACGGCGTGCTGCTGGGCGACACCGTGGCAGGCCAGCAGACCGCCCTCGGGCCGCAGTCCACCGGCGTGTGGATGGCGCTGCGGGACGGTCACTGCACCCCCGCGGCCCTGGAGGCCGCGCTGCCCGACCTGCCCCGCGCCGTGCTGCGGGCGCGCATCGGTCAGCTCGCCCACGCCTGCGTGCTGGACGACGCCCGCTGGCAGGTCCAGCGCCTGCTCTTCCGGGGCCCCCGCGCGGCCCCGGCGGCGGCGGGCGCCCCCCTCCGCCAGCCCGCCGCCCTGCGCCACCAGTGCGTGCGCTGCGGATCGTCGTGCACCGGCGTCGCCGTCGGCCCCATCGGCCCCGCCACCGAGGCCGTGCTCGCCCCCGACCAGCTGCGACCTGCCGGCGCCCACCAGCTCATGGCCCGCGCGGCCGAGGCCTGCGTGGTGTACGCCCCCGAGGCAGGCTGCGGCATCGAGCGGGCCCACGGGCGGGCGGCGAAGCCCGATCCCTGCCGGCAGTTCCCGCTGACCCTCACCCAGGGGCCCGACGTGGTGCGCGTGGGCCTCAGCGCCGAGTGCCGCCGCCTGCTGGCCTGCCTCGCGGCGGGCGCCCAGGGCGATCCCCCCGGCGCGGCCGCCCAGGCCGAGCTGGCCGCGCTGGCCCAGCGGCCCGGCGTCGCGGTCCCGCTCCCCGATCCCGTGCAGCTGGCGCCCGGGCTCTTTGTGCCCCTGGCCGAGTTCCTCCCCCACTTTGAGGGGCTGGGGGTGGCGCTGCCCGGCCTGCGAGCGGGCCTCGCGACCTGGCTGGACGGCGTGCGCCTGGCCCTCCCCGACCTGCCGTGGCTGGCCGCCGCGCCGTGGGGCGACCCCCCCGCGCCCGTCGCCGATCGGGCCGAGGCCGCGCTGTGGCGCGCCATCACCGCCGCCGCCGCCGAGGGCGCCGAGGACGCCGCGACCGCCGGGCAGGGGTGGGAGGCCGAGCGCAGCGCCCTGGTGGCCCGCGCGGCGAGCCACCTCGCCGGGGACGCGCCCCTGCCGCCCATCCGCCCCCTTGAGCCGGACGCAGACGCCGCCCTCGAGGCCGCCGTCGTGCACGGCGCCCTCGCCGGCCTGGAGCCCGTGCAGCGCCGCGACGTGCTGTGGGGCGTGGGCCGGGTGCAGCTGCTGACGGTGCTCGGCCGCGCCGTCGCGCAGGTGCGCGCCGCCCGGGTGGCGCGGGCCTTCACGACCCCGCAAGACCTGAACGATGGGCTGGTGGTGGCCAGCCTGACCCTGCGCAGCCCCCGGGTGGAGCAGGCCCTGGGCGAGCACGCGGCCACGGTTCGCTGGCGCTACGCCGCGCCCGCCGGGCCGTGGCGGCCGCTGTACGGGTTTCTACCCTAGGGAATTCCCCGGCGGAGATTGCGCCCACGGGCCAAGTAGGGTTCGATCGAGCGCAGCCGTCGAAGGACGCGGCCCCCGCTGACGCCGGCCCAGAGCCGACCCGCTGGCGGCGGCCCTGGCCTTCTACCGCCCCTGACGCCCTCGGCTTGTGGAGGCGCCCATGCGCGCACGCCCGGTAGATCTGTTGCAACGCTGGCTCGACCGGCAGCTCGACGGCCCGCCCGCCGCCTGGCTCGCCGCCCAGGTCGCGCACCTGGCGGGCGAGCACAGCGACCGCGATCTGTACGTCGGCGTCGGGCTCGTGCCCCGCAAGCTGGGCAAGGCCGACCTGGCGCTGACCGCTGAGGATCATGCGGACGCTGCGGCCGCCTGTGCGGGCTGGGATCCCACCGACTACAGCGTGGATCAGGCGGCGCGGCTGCTGCTGCTGCTCACCGCCAGCCACCGCGGCGAGGCCTTCGACGCCGCGTTCTACGAGCTGTGGCGCACGGCGGACGTGGGCGAGCAGGTCACCTTCTACCGCGGCCTGCCCCTGTACCCCGATCCGGCGCGCTACCTGTGGCGAGCGACCGACGGCTGCCGCACCAACATCAAGGCCGTCTTCGAGGCCATCGCCCACCGCAACCCGTACCCCGCCGCGCACTTCGACGAGGTCGCCTTCAACCAGCTGTGCCTCAAGGCCCTGTTCGTCGGGGCCCGGCTGCACCCGATCCAGGGCCTCGACGGCCGCCACAACGGCGCGCTGGCCCGCATGATGACCGACTACGCCTTCGAGCGCTGGGCCGCCAGCCGGCCGGTGAGCTGGGAGCTGTGGCGCTGCGTCGGGCCCTACCCCGATGACCGCTGCCTGCAGGCGCTGGCCCGGGCCGTGGCCGACCCGGACCCTCAGACCCGGCGGGCCGCCGCGCTGGCGTGCCACCTCAGTCACGTGCCCGCTGCCACCGCGCTGGTGGCTGGCGCATCTGACGACACGCGCGAGGCCCTCGCGAGCGGCGCCCTGACCTGGGCGGCGCTGGCGGCCACCGCGCCCTGACTTCGTTGACGGGCGGCAGCTCGTGGGCATGACCCCCTGACCTGGGCGCCGAGACCGGCGCCCCACCCTCGGCAAGGACGACCCGCCATGATGTTCATCGATCCGCACATCCACATGAACGCGCGGACCACCGACGACTACGAGGCCATGGCCGCCGCCGGGGTGGTCGCGGTCATCGAGCCCGCCTTCTGGCTGGGCCAGCCCCGCACGAGCGTCGACACCTACATCGACTACCTGTCCACCATCGTGGGCTGGGAGCGCTTCCGCGCGAGCCAGTTTGGCATCCGCCACTACTGCACCATCGGCCTGAACTCGAAGGAGGCCAACAACGAGGGCCTCGCCGAGGCGGTCATGGAGGTGCTGCCGCGCTTCGCCACCAAGGAGGGCGTGGTCGCCATCGGCGAGATCGGCTACGACGAGCAGACCGCGCTGGAGGACAAGTACTTCCGCGCACAGCTCGAGCTGGCCAAGGCCCTCGACATGCCGGTGATGATCCACACGCCGCACCGCGACAAGACCAAGGGCACCAGCCGGTCCATGGACGTGTGCATCGAGCACGGCCTGGACCCGAGCCAGGTGGTGGTGGATCACAACAACGAGGAGACCGTGCGCGAGGTCCTCGACCGCGGCTTCTGGGCCGGCTTCACCCTGTACCCGCAGACCAAGATGGGCTCGGAGCGCATGGTGGACGTGGTGCGGCGCTTCGGCTCCGAGCGGGTGTTCATCGACTCCAGCGCCGACTGGGGCAAGAGCGATCCGCTGGCCGTGCCCAAGACCGGGCGGCTGATGCTGGCCCGCGGCATCGACCCCGAGGACGTGCGCAAGGTCTGCTACAGCAACGCGCTGGCGGTCTACAGCCAGAGCGGCCAGATCAGCGAGTCGGACTGGCTCAGCCCGGCGCCCATCGACCAGCGCACGCTGTACGAGGGCAACTCGGTGCTCCGCGGCCAGTCCCCGCGCATCGATGACGGCGGTGCCGGCGACGCCAGCCCGGTGGCGGCGATGAGCGAGCGGGATCTGCTGATCGAGTGACCGCGCCGGGCCCGGGCGCACCGCCTGGGCCCACCGCGCCGGTGAACCGAGCGCAGGCGAGCCAAGGGCCACACACGAGCCCTACCCCAGCCCCAAGTCCACCCGCAGCCAGCGCCGCAGCGCGCGGCCGATGGCCACGGCCTCGACCTTGTTGAGCCGGTGGCCCCCGTGCAGGAACCGCAGCCGCGGGCCGGCCGGGCACGCCTGCGCCAGGGCGAGGCTGATGGGCGCCTCGACGACGGGGTCGTCGTCGGCCCAGGCGACGAAGGTGCGGCCGGGGAGCGTGCTCACCAGGCTGCGATGGGTCTCAAACCGCGCGCGCGCCACGACGTCGAGGCTGCGGCCGACCTGCGCGTGGGTCACCCCCCGAAAGCCCGCCTGCTCGAACATGCGCCGGGCGACGGGGCGCACGGCGACCCGGCACAGCGGGTGGTGGTGCCCCGCGCGCCACGCCCACAGCGGGCCGAGCCGCCGCAGCCCGACGTGCGGGGTCAGGCCGACGGGGTTGATCAGCGCGACCCCCGCCGCCTGCTCGCCAAGCTGGTGGGCGGCGCTGGCCGCCACGAGCGCGCCGAAGGAGTGCCCCAGCAGGGCTACCCGGGGCAGCTCGAGGGCGCGCACGGCGTCCGCCACGTAGCCGCCCAGGGCGGTGAGGCTCGGCCCGACGTCGCCGCTGGGTGCGCCGCCAAAGCCCGGCAGCTCCAGCCGGATCAGCCGGCAGCCCGCGGTGACGGCCGGCGCCAGCCAGCGGAAGTCCCGCACCGACCCGGGCACGCCGTGCAGCGCGATGAGGCAGGGCCCCTGGCCCTCGTCGGTGAAGCTGGCGGTGTGCGCCCCCAGCAGCTGCCGGACGGGCGCGGGGTCGCTGGGGCGATCGGGGCGGGCCATGGGCTAGCAGCAGGCCGTTGAGGTTCGCGGCCCGCGCCAGAGCGAGCCGGCGCGTCGGATCCAAGGCGCCGCGCCGGAGCCGGCGACCTCCGCGATGACGTAGGCGGTGGCAGCGCGCCTCAACACCTGTCAGAACTTCGAGAAGTCGGGGGCGCGCTTCTCGAAGAAGGCGCCCATGGCCTCGGCCGCCTCGGCCGACGCGAGGCGCTCCATGAAGGCCGCGCCCTCGCTGCGCATGACCGCGTCGAGGGTGTCGGCGAAGGGCGCCTTCATCAGCCGCTTGCTGGTCTCCACCGCGGCGGGCGGCAGGGCCGCCAGGGTCGCCGCCTGCTCGGCCACAAAGCCCATCAGCTCGTCCGCCGGCAGCGTGTGGTTGATGAGCCCGGCCTCCTGGGCCGTGAGGGCGTCAAACTTGCCCCCGAGCAGCAGCAGCTCGGCGGCCCGCCGGTGGCCCAGGGTGCGCGGCAGCAGGTAGCTGGAGCCCGCCTCCGGCACCAGCGCGAGCTGGGTGAAGGGCATCTGGAACACCGCGCCCTCGGCGGCGTACGCCAGGTCGCAGTGCAGCAGCACGGTGGTGCCGACCCCGATGGCCGCGCCGTTCACCGCCGCCAGCAGCGGCTTGGGGAAGCGGGCGACGGCCTCCAGGAACCGGAACACCGGGGTGTCGGTGCTGGTGGGGGGCCGCTTCATGAAGTCCGACAGATCGTTGCCGCTCGTGAAGACGTCCCCCGCCCCCGTCAGCACCACCACCCGGATCTCGCGATCGCTGGCCGCGCCGCGCAGCAGCGCCGCCAGGGTGTCGTACATGTCGAGGGTGAGCGCGTTCTTCCGCTCGGGGCGGCTGAAGACCAGCGTCAGCACCCGGCCGTCGCGCCGCTGCTCGATGCTCATCGGCGATCGCCCGTCGACCAGCGCCCGGCGTGCAGGGGGGCGTGCAGCGGGGCGTGGCTGGCGGCGTGCAGCGGGGCGTGGTGGGGCGAGCTGCCCTCCAGGGCCATGGCGTAGGTGCCATCGGCCAGGGCGCCG
>JAUHVS010000378.1 GCA_030424955.1 bacterium
AGGGCCACCCGTCGCCGGGCCAGTTCAGCCACGTCATCCTGTACGTGCCCGAGGCGCGGCTCTGGCTCGACGCCACCGCGGGCATGGGCACCCTCGACGCGGTCCCCGGCGTGCTGCGCGGGCAGCGGGCCTTTGTGGTCAATGGCCGGGGCGGCGCCCTCAAGACCGTGCCCGCCGGCGGCCGGTCGGAGGCCACCCAGCACGCCCTGCGACAGCAGCTGACCTATGATCTGAACTGGACCGGCGGGGGGCAGCTCTCGGCCGACGTCACCCTGACGGGGGATCTCGCCGGGAGCGCCCGCCAGAAGCTTCTGGGCCTCCCGCCCCCCGCGCGCGACGCGCTCCTGCGCGCCCCCGGCCACCTGCTCGGTGGGCACCTTGGGGCGGGCGACGTGCGGATCACCGGCCTCGACGCGCCTGCGGCGCCGCTGGTGCTGAGCGGGCACACCACCCACGCGGATCTGGCGGCGGTTCAGCTGGGGGGGGCCCTCGTGCTGCCGCTCGATCTGGGGTTCTTGACCGACGGGCCCCTCACCGCCTTCGCCGCCGACGCGCTGCCCGATGGGCCGCGGGTGATCGAGCGCACCCTGCGCCTGCGCCCGCCGCCCGGCTACCGCTTCGACTGGCCGGCGGTGCGCTACACGGGCCGCGAGGGGCCGGTGCAGGTGCAGGTCGACGAGGTTCGGGGCGCCGAGGTCACCACCCTGCGCGCCCGGGTGACCTTCAGCCGGGGCCACCTGAGCCCGGCGGATCGGGTGGCGATGATGCAGGCCCTGAAGGCGGCGCACGTGGCCCTGGAGGCGCCGCTGGTCATGCGGCCGCCGGCGGGCTTCGATCGCCCCGGCTTCCTGCAGGCGATGGCCGCCGAGCAGCCCGACAACGCCGAGCTGCATGTGCTGGCCGGCGAGGCGCTGATGCAGGCCGGGCGACCCCGCGAGGCCATCGCGTCCCTGCAGCGCGCCCGGGCCCTGGGGGCCGATGATCCCCGGGTGCTCGCGCTGCTGTCGGCCGCCTTCTTCAAGGTGGACGACCGGGCCCAGGCCACCGCCTCGCTGGCCCAGCTGGCCGCGCGGCCCGACGCCATGCCGGCCGCGCACCTGATGCTGGCCGCGATGCTCTCCGACGCCGGGCAGCACGCCGAGGCGGCCACTGCCCTGGCCCGGGGCGTGGCCCAGCACCCCGACGAGGCGCGGCTCCACCAGGCGCTGGTGCGCGCCCTGGGCCGCTCTGGGGATCGGCGGGCCGCGCTGGCGGCCGCAGAGCGGCTGTCGGCACAGCGCCCACGGGACCACGCGGCCTGGGGGCTGCTGGGCGACGTCGCCAACGATCTGGGCGAGGTGGCGCAGGCCGAGCGGGCCTACCGCGCCGCGCTCGCCCTCGATCCAGAGCAACCGCGCATCCTCAACAACCTCGCCTGGTTGCTGCGCGACCGCGCCCAGGCGCTGCCCGAGGCCCTCACCTTCGCGCGGCGCGCGGTGGCCCTCGAGCCCACCTCGGACGCGGCCTGGGACACCCTGGCGGTGCTGCGCTGGCGTGGGGGCAACCGCCGGGGCGCCCGGGAGGCGCTGGCCAAGGCGATGCGCCACGCGCCACCGGATCGCAAGGCGCACTATGCCGAGCGGGCCAAGGCGTGGGGGGGCCCGCCGTGACAGGCTGCCCGGGGCCGCGGGGGGCGGCCGAGCCCCCCTCAGCCGCCACCCAGGCGCCGCTGCGCCCGCGGCAGCCACAGCCAGGCGCCGAGGCTGAGGAGCAGCACCGGGGCCCACGCGGCGAACGCGGCTGACCCGAAGCCGGCCCGCGCCGCCAGCTCGCCCACCCGCAGCACCCAGTAGGCCAGCGCCACCGCCGCCGCCCCCACGGGCAGCGCCCAGCCCGCCGCCAGGCCCGCGCCCAGGCCCGCGCCGAGGAGCGCCCAGGCGAGGCCGGACGCGCCCATGGCCCAGCGCCGGTGCCGCACGAAGACGGGGTGAGGTCGGTCGCGGGGCAGCTGTGCCGTCGGGGTCGCGTTGGGGGGGCCGAACTGTGCCAGTCGACGGCTGACGGCCACCGGCGCGCCCGTCAGCTCAATCCGGCGGGCGCGGATGCGCACCGCTGGCCCCCAGAGCCACGCGTCGCCCAGGCTGATCCGCCAGGGCGCGCCCAGCGCCCCCGGGGTCGCCGCCGCCTCCGCCGCGCGGAGCACCCACGGGGCCGACGGGCGCCCCCACGCGGCCCACCACCCGTGGCTGTCGTGCGCGAGCACGCCCTGCCCACCCGGGAGGGCTGTGGCCTGGCCAGGCTGGGCGAGGGTGTCGGCGATGGCGCCGTCGAGCTGCCGGCCCAGGGCCGCGGTCGCGCGGGGCACCGGGCCGTGGGCCACCGCCCAGGTCAATCCGGTCGACAGCAGGCCCAGCAGCACGGCCGGCGCCCAGAGCTGCAGCGGGCGGTGCCCGGTGCCCGCCAGGATGACCAGGTTGCCGTCCCGCCGCGCGCGGCCGTAGACGAGGCCAGCGGCCAGCAAGGGGATCAGCGGCAGCACCCCCTCGGCGAAGACGAGGGCGGCGCGCCCGATCAGCAGGGGCCAGTCGAGCTGTGCCCCCACCCAAGTCATCAGCGCGCGGAGCCGACCGCCCTGACCCGCCAGACCGGCCACCGTGAGCGTCGCGAGCGCGGCGGCCCAGGCCACCCCGATCCCGCGCCACAGATCAGCCACGGCGTGCCAGCGCGCGGTGTCCGATGTCGCGCCGCAGCTGCCGCCCTGGCCAGCGGATCTGTGCGCACCCCGCGTACGCGCGCTGCAAGGCCTCTCGCAGGGTGTCCGCCTGGCCCACAACCCCGAGCACCCGGCCCCCCGCCGTCACGATCTCGCCGCCCCGCTGGGCGGTGCCGGCGTGGCAGAGGTAGACGCCCGGGATCGCGCTGGCGGCCGCCAGCCCCTCGATCACGTCGCCGGTGCGAGGCGCGGCGGGGTAGCCCTCGCTCGCCAATACGACGCAGGCTGCGGCGCCGCCGTGGGTGGCCAGCGCGCCCGCCCGCGGCAGCGCGCCCGTGGCCGCAGCGAGGAACAGCGCCGCGGCGTCCTCGGCCAGCAGCGCCAGCAGCACCTGCGCCTCGGGATCGCCCAGCCGGACGTTGAACTCGAGCACCTGGGGACCCCCGGCGGTGAGCATGATCCCCGCGAACAGGAACCCCCGGAAGGGCGTGCCGCGGGCGGCGAGATCCGCCAACACCGGGCGGATGACGGCCTCGTGGATGTGGGCCAGCCCAGCGGCGTCGAGGGCGGGGGCCGGCGCGTAGGCGCCCATGCCCCCGGTGTTCGGCCCGGTGTCGCCCTCGCCGATGCGCTTGTGGTCCTGCGCCGCCGGGAAGCACAGGGCCCGCTCGCCATCACAGAGCGCGATGACGCTGACCTCTTCGCCCGCCAGGAAGGTCTCGACCAACACCGAGGCCCCCGCCGCCCCGAAGCGCCCTTCGCCGAGCATGTCGACCAGCGCAGCGTCCGCGGTGGCGCGGTCTGGCGCCACCACCACCCCCTTCCCCGCCGCCAGCCCGTCGGCCTTGATGACCACCGGCCCGTCGGGCAGGGCCGCGCGGGCGGCCGCCAGATCGGTGAAGACCTCGGCCCGCGGCGTGGGCACCCCGGCGCTGGCCATGACCGCCTTCGCGAAGGCCTTGCTGCCTTCCAGCTGAGCCGCCGCGGCCGTGGGGCCCAGGGCGGGGATCCCGGCGGCCTGCAGCCCGTCCACCAGCCCGGCCACGAGCGGGGCCTCGGGCCCGACCACCACCAGCGCCACCTGCCGCTCGCGCGCCAGCCGGATCACCCCGGGGAGATCGTCGAGGGGGTGCGGCACACACCGCGCGCCGGGCTCGGCCGCGATGCCCGGGTTGCCCGGGACCGCCCAGACCGTGTGCACCCCGGCGCTCGCCAAGAGCGCCCGCACGAGGGCGTGCGCGCGGCCGCCCGATCCCACCACCATCATCTGCATCGGGCCTCCTGCGTCGTGGGGCGCGGCGGGCCCGCGCCGGGCCGTCGGGACCGGGCTCAGTGCCGGAAGTGCCGCGCCCCGGTGAACACCATCGCCAAGCCCAGCCGGTTCGCCGCCTCGATGACCTCGCCGTCGCGCCGGCTGCCGCCGGGCTGCACGATGGCCGTCGCGCCGGCCGCGGCCGCGGCCTCGACCCCGTCTGCAAAGGGGAAGAAGGCGTCCGACGCCACCGCGGAGCCCTGCAGGGCGTGGCCCGCCTCGCTGGCCTTCTGGGCGGCGATGCGGCTGGCGTCGACGCGGCTCATCTGCCCGGCGCCCACCCCCAGCAGCTGATCCCCGCGGGCGAACACGATGGCGTTCGACTTCACATGCCGGCTCACCCGCCACGCGAAGTCCAGGGCCGCCCACTCCTGCGCGGTCGGGGCGCGATCGGTGACCACCGTGGCGTCGCGCACCGCCTCGACCTGGGCGTCTCGATCTTGCACCAGCAGACCCCCCGCGATCCGCCGGACCTCGAGGTGCTGGGCCGGCGCTGGCCAGGGGGCGTGCACCAGCACCCGCAGGTTCTTCTTGCGGTCGAGGCGGGCGCGGGCAGCGGCGCTGAACTCGGGGGCGATGACCGCCTCCAGGAAGGTGTCGGCGAGCTGGTCCGCGGTGGCCTCATCGACGGGGCGGTTGAGGGCCACGATGCCGCCGAACGCGCTCATGGGATCGGTGGCCAGCGCCCGCGCGTACACGGCGGCCAGCGGCTCGTCCGCCGACGCCGCCTCGGCGGCCCCGCACGGGTTGCCGTGCTTCACCACCACCGCGCCGGTGCCCGTCAGGTCGAGGCAGATGGCCAGCGCGGCGTCGAGATCGAGCAGGTTGTTGTACGACAGCGCCTTGCCGCCCAGCTGCTCGGCGCGGGCGAGGGAGGGCTGGGTCGGCGCCGTGGGCACCGTGTAGAACGCCGCGCGCTGGTGCGGGTTCTCGCCGTAGCGCAGCACCTGGCGATCCCGGCCCGTGATCACAAGCGGATCGGGCAGATCGCCCTCGCCCGGGTCGGCGCCGGGGCCATCCAGCCAGGCCACGATGGCCGCGTCGTAGCGCGCCGTGTGGGCGAAGGCTTTGGCCGCCAGGGCGCGCCGCCAGGCCAGGGCGCTGCCGGACCCCTCTGCGGCCTGCGCCAGCGCGCCGTAGTCGGCGGGATCGACCACCACCGCCACGTGGGCGTGGTTCTTGGCGGCGGCGCGCAGCAGCGTCGGGCCGCCGCTGTCGATCTGCTCGATGCCCTCGGCCTCGGTCAGCCCCGGCCGGGCGATGGTCTCGCGGAAGGGGTAGAGGTTCACCACCACCGCGTCGATGGGCGTGATGCCGTGCGCCGCCGCCTCGGCCTGATCGTCCGCGCGGTCCCACCGGCCCAGGATCGCCCCGTGGATCCGGGGGTGCAGGGTCTTGACGCGCCCCCCCATGATCTCGGGGAAGCCGGTCAGGCTGTGCACGGCCGTGACGGGCAGCCCAGCCGCGGAGAGCGCCGCGGCGGTGCCGCCCGTGCTGACGAGCTCAACCCCCGCCGCCACGAGGCGCCGGGCGAGGTCGACCACGCCTTGCTTGTTCGAGACCGACAGCAGGACACGGCGGATCGGGCGTGCAGACATGGGGCTCCCTCAAGGCTGGGGGCGCGGCCGCAGGCGGCGCTGGCCCCCGGTGGACGGGACCGGCGCAGCATAGGGGCGGCCCCCACGCGCAGCAACGCACCCGGCGGCAACTTTCCGGCAACGGCGGGCCCACGGGACGGGATCAGGCGCGCCGGCCCGAGGGGGCGCGACGACACAGCGGCGGGCTCGATCGCGCGCCGGGCTGGCTGGGGGGGTGAAGCGTGGCCGGGTGGACCCACGCCGCGGCGCGCCGAGGCGCGGCCCGCGGGGGTCAGTCGACGGACAGGTTGTCTTCGAGGAACGCGAGGAAGTCTTGCAGGCCCAGGCCTGAGGCGGTCTCGCGGAGCTTCTGCAGCCCCTTCACCTCGACCTGGCGGATCCGCTCGCGGGTGAGGTTGAGGATCTCGCCGACCTCTTCGAGGGTGATCCCGCCGCGGTCGGCGACGTCGAGGGCGCAGGTCTCGGCCATCTCCCAGATCTGGAGATCGGGGAAGTTGAGCTTGATCGACCCGGTCTCGGGGTTCACGTCGAGGTAGAGGTGGTGCTTGCACGAGGCGTAGGGGCAGGGCCGGAGCCCGGTCGCGCACTGGGAGCGGTGGCCCGGCCGGTCGATCTCGATGTCTT
>JAUHVS010000379.1 GCA_030424955.1 bacterium
CGTGGGACGCCGACTACCTCGAGATCAAGGACCTGCAGCGCGGGGACGGCGCCCACATCATCGACGTGGTCGGCCAGGACTTCACGAGCCTGCTGCGCCGCGAGCTCCGCCGCGATCAGCCCTTCACCGCCCTGAACGTGCGCCGCGCCGAGTTCGACAAGCTCCTCATCGACCAGGCCCGCCACTTCGGCGCGGAGGTCCGCGAGGGCACCGAGGCCACGGCGCTGGTGCAGGACGACAGCGGCCGGGTGACCGGCGTGCGCTGGCGCGACGACCAGGGCCGCTCGGGTCAGATCGACACGCCGCTGGTGGTGGACGCCTCGGGCCTCGCGCAGTTTGGCGGCAAGGGCCAGCGCACCTACTGCACCGAGCTCGCCAACTTCGCGGTCAGCGGCTACTTCCGCGGCGCGAGCTGGAAGGTGCTGTACCGCGGCGAGGCCACCGCCTCGACCAACGTGTTCATCGCGAGCGTCGAGCACGGCTGGATCTGGTACATCCCGGTGGCCGAGGACCTCATCTCCTGTGGCGCCGTCACCAGCACCGCCCACTTCAAGGACCGCCTCAAGCAGGTCGATCTCGAGGCGTTCTTCCACGAGATGGTGGGCAGCTGCCCCGAGCTCGCGCCCCTGGTGGCCGACGCCGAGCTCGTCGACGACGTGCTGCCCGGCGGCCGCCGCGTGCAGGCCACCCGCGACTGGTCGGGCTGGGCGGCGCAGCCCGTCCGCCCGGGCTATGTGGCGGTGGGCGACTCGGCGATCTTCGTCGATCCCATCCTGTCGAGCGGCCTCACCATGGCCGTGCAGAGCGGCCACCGCGCCGCCTACACCTTCAACACCGCGCGCCAGCGCAGCGACCTGGACGCCGACGCGCTGTGGGCGGCCTACGCCGACTACATCCGCGGCGAGGCGGGCAGCTACCTCACCCTCGCCCGCTACTACTACGG
Organism: bacterium; assembly: GCA_030424955.1. Taxonomy (GTDB): domain Bacteria; phylum Myxococcota_A; class Bradymonadia; order UBA7976; family UBA1532; genus JACKDL01. The sequence continues at coordinate 944 of JAUHVS010000379.1, forward strand.
CAACAACCGCGCGGCGGACTCGTGGTGGTGGCAGGCCCAGCGCGCGGTGAACCCGGCGGGCCAGCTCGACCTCGACGACAAGCAAGCCTTCACCCTGGCCACCGCCGGCTTCTTCCCGGTGCCGCGGGCCATCAGCACCGAGATCATGGCGCCCCTCCTCGAGGGGCTGCTGGGCACCGACGCCGATCTGAAGAACGTCTACCACGCCGACGGCCTGCCCGAGGGCGCCGCCCTGCTGACCGCGCGCCTGCAGATCCGCACGCCCTTCACGCTCAAGATCCGCACGGAGCCGGACGACGCCCGCGCCGCCCCCGGCCAGCTCGACGTGTTCCACGACCTGGTGGCCGACGACTTCGACTTCGCCCACCGCAACGCGGCGATCCCCTGCCGCATCGCGCCGGCCCTGGCGCCCCTGGTGGCGGCCCTGCCCGCCTATGCCACGGTGGGCGACTTCATCGAGCACGCCCCCAGCCTCGTCCCCGGCACCTCAGGCCGGGCGGCCGAGGTCCGCCAGGCCGCCCTCGCCATCGTGCGCAACGCGGCCAAGAAGGGCTTCATCCACTTGGAGATCTCCCCATGAGCGATGACTTCAACTTCGCGGCCATCGAGGCCACCCTCATGACGGACGGCTACCTGCCCGCGCCCGACATCGCCCCGGACGAGGTGGCGCTCACCATCCTGCTGCAGGAGGATCGCGCCGCCGATCTGCACGATCTGGCCGACGCGGTCAGCGACCCCACCCACCCGCAGTACGGGCAGTACATCACCGCGAAGGAGCTGTCGGAGTGGGTCACGCCCGACGACACCGCCCGCGACGCGGTCACGGCGTGGCTGACGGCCTACGACTTCCGCCCCATCGACGGCCTGCCCAACCGCCAGGTGCTCTTCTTCGCGGCGCCGGCCGATCGCATCGGCGACGCCTTCGGCAACCAGGCGAAGCGCTGGCTCTTCGACCACCACGCCGACCGCGCGCAGCGCATGGAGTGGAAGATCCCCCGGGCGGTGGCGGGCTACGTCGAGTCGGTGCAGATCGTGCACGACAACGGCAGCCAGACCCACTGCCTGCGCCAGGGCCAGTGGCTCAGCGCGGACACGGCGGCGAGCGACCCGGCCGGCCGCGCGCCCGTCCCCGAGGGCCTGGGGGGCTTCACCCCCGCCGACGTCTCGAGGATGTACGGCTTCGACCCGGCCCTCGACGGCACCGGCGAGACCATCGCCCTGCTGATGCTCGGCAGCGCGCCGTCCCTCGACGACCTCGAGCACTTCTGGGAGAGCCACGGCATCAAACGCACCGGCTGGACCGAGGTGGTGCGCCTGGGCCCGCAGATGCCCGGTGAGAGCGACCTGGGCACCCTCGAGGCCGCCATGACCGCTCAGTGGGCGGGCGCCATGGCCCCCGGGGCGAACCTGGTGATCTTCGTCATCGACGAGCGGGCGGTGGCCAACCCCTGGACCACCCTGCTCCTCGCCGCCGTGTCCGACGCCCCCCGCCGGCCCACCATCGTCGTGATCACCTGGCTGCTCCCCGAGCGCAGCTACTACAGCGTGCACGGCACCACCCCCCTGGTCGGCCTGCTCGACCAGTGCGCGGCCCTGGGCATCACCGTCATCAGCGCCTCGGGCGACTGGGGCTGCTTCGACAGCTTCCCGCGGACGCGGGTCGGCAGCGTGTCGGTGGCGGACGCCCCGTGGCCCCACGCGGTGTTCCCGGCCGTCGAGGAGCGGGTCTTGTCGGTGGGCGGCACGATGATCACCCAGCAGGCCCCCCACACCGAGACCGCCTGGAGCGGGCCGCTCCCGCCGAGCCTGGCCGACCAGGACAGCATGCCCTTCCTGCGCTTCGCGGGCGGCGGCGGCTTCTCGGCCGAGGTGCCCATGCCCGAGTGGCAGCGCCCCGTGCTCGTCGACTCCGCGGGCAACCCCCGGGCCTTCAGCCGCGGGTGGCGGGAGCCGGCTGTGCTGGCGTACGGCCGCGGCGTGCCCGACGTGGCGCTGGCGGCGGCCGGGCGGCCGGTGCACCGCCATGGCGACACCCAGATCACCACCGACGGCTACCGGGCGCTCGTGAAGGGCCAGTGGATCGACTACGCCGGCGGCACCAGCACCGCGGCCCCCATCTGGGCCGCCATCATCGCCTGCGCCAACCAGGCCCGCGCCGACGCCGCCGGGGCCGGGCCCGACGACAGCCCCCGCGCCCGCCGGGCCCTGGGCTTCGTGAACCCCCTGCTGTACACCATGGCCCAGGCCTTCTTCGACGACGCCGACCGAGCCCGCCTGCTCCGCGAGGCGGCGCGCCACGGCGAGAGCCCGTTCCGCGAGATCACCCAGGGCCGCGCCGACGTGGTGGTGCGGGCCCTGGGCCCCGACGTCACGGGCCTGGGCTTCGGCGCCGCCGAGCGTGAGATCTCGGGCTACGCGGCCACCCCGCGCTGGGACCCGGTCACCGGCCTGGGCGTCCCGCGGGTGGCGCGCCTGTGCGCCCTGCTCGCGAGCGACGCCATCCCCGGCGTGACCCCCTGATCCTGGCGCCGACCCGGTACCCCCCGCCCCGCCCGCCCGTGTAGACTGCCCGCGCGCGCGAGTGGAGGTGTCGGTGGAGCCAGGACGCAGCGGCGGTGGAGGGCGGCGGATCCGCGGGCTCGTGGTGGGCATCGTCACCAACATCACCGATCCCGAGTCCCGGGGCCGCGTGAAGGTGCGCTACCCCTGGATGGACGGCGCCGACGACCCCGTCGAGAGCCACTGGGCCCGCGTCGTCGGCCAGTACGCCGGCAACAGCCGCGGCGCCATGACCATCCCCGAGATCGGCGACGAGGTCATGGTCGCCTTCGAGAAGGGCGACCCCAACCACCCCTACATCCTCGGCGCCGTGTGGAACGGCCAGCACCCCGTGCCGGGCCCCGGCAACCCCGACGGCAAGAACGACCACAAGTACTGGCGCAGCCGCGCCGGCCACGACTTCGAGTTCCTCGACACCGACGGCGCCGAGAAGATCCGCCTCGTCGATAGCTCCACCAACAACTCGGTGGTCTTCGACACCGCTGCCGACACGATCACCACCGAGGCCAAGACCGGCTCGATCCACATCAAGGCGCCCCAGGGCCTGCTGAACATCGAGTGCACCGACCTGGTGATGACCACCACCGAGAGCCGCACGCTGGAGGTCGGCCAGACCCACACGGTGCAGGTCGGCGGCAACCGCACCGTCAGCGCCAAGCCCAACATCGAGAACCAGATCACCACCTCGCTCACGCTCTCGGCGGGCAGCCTGGGCGCCAGCAGCGGCAGCCACCTCGGCGCCAGCGGCGGCGGCGCGTCCATCAACCAGGGCGACCTGGACTGCGAGGTCAAGGGCTGGCTCGAGATCCAGCAGGGCGCCATCAACCGCCAGGTGGGCAGCTGGGTGTCGCAGTGCGACGTCTGGATGACCGCCAACGGCGAGGGCACGCCCGTGGGCGCCCTGAGCATCAACGCCGGCAGCCTGGGCTTCGGCTCCGGCGGCGGCATGGTGATCAGCGCCGGGCCCGTCACCCTCAAGGGCGGCATCGCCAAGAGCAAGACCGGCTCCATGCTCCTCGCCAAGGACGGCAAGGGCACGCCCGCCGACAGCGCCAGCCTCACCGGCGGCCTGCTGCTGCTCAACCCCAATGTGTTGACCTTCCCCGCCACCAAGGTGCTCGATCCCATCATCGGGATGGACTTTCACACCACCCTGCCGGCCCCGATCCCGCCCCCCGCCGGGCCCCTGCCGCCGCTGCCCATGTTCCCGGCCATGTTCGCCGGCCCCGTGCTCATCGACTTCAAGGCCAGCGTCCTCATCAACTTCCGCCCCGCCTGCGGCGCCGGCGCCACGGCCGTCTCGTTCCACATGCCGCCGCTGCCCTGGCCCTGGCCGCCCATCAGCGCCCGCGGCATGATCACCGCCGCGATCATGGCCCTGGTCACCGCCCCCTTCAACGCCATGCTGGAGTCGGCCAAGGGCAAGCTGATCGGCCTCGCCAGCGCCAGCAACCAGGATCTGTTCAAGAAGGGCTTCGTCGCCGACTTCATCGGCTCCAGCCACACCAGCGCCCCCGCGGGCAAGGTGTCGAGCGCGGGCAAGGTGTATTCGCTGGGCAAGGGGGGCGACCAGGGCAGCTTCGACCTGCAGCGTGTGTTCCCCATGTTCAACTCGGCGTCGGCCTTCATCGGCTTCCTGACGTCGCTGCTGCCCCTGCCCGTGGCCAACGGCTCCGTCACCATCGCGACGCCGACCGTCAGCGTGCAGGACGCCCCCCTGGGCATGATGATCCCCCTCGGCGCGGTGTCGTGCAGCGACATCCCGCTGGTGCCCAACGGCATGGTGGTGGGCCTGAGCAACGTGCTGGCGGGCATGTCGATGGGCGACTTCCTGGGCCAGCTGGCCTGGGGCGCCATCCAGGGCGCCGCCACCCGCGGCTTCCAGGGCGGCCTGCGCAAGGCCGGCAACGCCGCGGCCCGGCGCATCGCCGACAGCAACAACCCGCGGCTGCAGAACGTGGCCCAGCAGGTCAACGACTTCGTCGGCGGCAAGAACTGTGTGGCCGAGGGCCACCCCGTCGATGTGGTCAGCGGCACTGTGTTCACCGAACACACCGACTTCACCCTGTATGGCGCGCAGCCCGTCCCCTGGTCGCGGTTCTACAACAGCAAGGCGCTGCCCCTGCCCGGCGACGCCCAGGACCTCGGCCCGGGCTGGCGCCACCCGCTGGACGAGGTGCTCATCGCCGACGAAGACAGCACCGGCGTGCGCAGCCTGGGCTACCGCGACCGCGAGGGCCGCGTGCTGGGCTTCGACCTGCCGCTGGCAGACGGCGGCACCGACTTCCACCCGCAGGACCGGCTGGTGCTCACCCGCCTGGACGGCCGCACCTACACCGTGCGCAGCATCGTCGACGGCTGGGTCAAGACCTTCACCTTCGCCGGCGGCGAGCCGGGCAAGCCCACCCCGGCCGGCTACCTGCCCGGCGTGGGCAACCGCGCGCGGCTGACCTGTGTGTGGACCCCCGGCGCCGGCGCCGGCCTGCGCCCCGAGTGGGATGACACCAGCGGCCGCCTGTTGGGCTTCACCGACGCCAGCGAGCGCCGGGTGGTGTGTCAGCACGACCCCGCCGGCCGCCTCACCGGCCTGCGGCTGGTGCACAGCGGCGGCAAGGCCTGCGACGTGCACCTGGCCACCTACCGCTACACCCCCGACGGCCAGCTGGCGGGCCACATCGACCGCAACCGCAACGCCCGCCGCTACGCCTACGACGCCCAGGGC
>JAUHVS010000380.1 GCA_030424955.1 bacterium
CCCCGCTGCGCCCCACCCGCCGGGCGCCCACGCCGCCGCGGCGCAGCTGAGAGGCGCTTCTCGCTTGATCCGCGCGCAGCCGCCGCGGTAGCTCACCCCTCTGCGGTGCGCCCAGCCGGGCCGCCGCATGCCACGCTGGCCCACCCCTCTGGAGCGCTTGATGCCTGCCCTCATGCCCACCTGCCGACCCGATGGCTTCGTACAGAAGCGTCGAGTGTCGCGCGTGCGCCTGCGGTAGCGGTTTTCAGGACTCAGAGAGAGGCCGGTTCCGCGAGCGCGGACCGGCCTTTTTCGTCTGGGGGCATCCTCTCCCACGGCCCGTCCGCCTCGCCTGTGCGCCCCCCCGGGGCGAGAGAGGCGGTGTGTCATGCACCCGGTTCGAGCGAGACAGACGGTCCACGGGGGGCACCGCGAGGTGGCCCAGCTGGCGTGGCCGCTGGCGGTGGGGCTGCTGAGCTTCACCGTGATGGGGGTGGTGGACACCCTGTTGATGGGCCAGGTGAGCACGGCGGCGCAGGCCGGCGTGGGCCTGGCGGCGGTGCTGACCTACGGCGCGCTGTCGTTCTTCCGCGGCGTGGTCACCGGGCCGCAGAGCCTGGTGGCCGCCGCCGATGGCGCGGGGGATCGCGGCCGGGTGCAGGCGGCGGGGAGCGCCGGCCTGTGGCTGGGCGTGGGCCTGGGCCTGGCCGCGGCGGGGGTGCTGGCGGCGGTGACGGCGTGGGTGCTGCCCGCCGCCGTGCCCGACCTGAGCATCCGCACGCCGGCGGGCGACTACCTGTGGATCCGCTGCCTGTCGCTGCCGTTCACCGTGCTGAGCTTCGGGCTGCTGGCGGGCCTGCAGGGCCTGGGCGACACCCGCACGCGGGCGTGGGTCAGCGCCGTGGGCAACGCCCTGAACGTCGGCCTGGACCTGCTGCTGATCTTCGGCTGGGGGCCCATCCCGCGGCTGGAGGCCACGGGCGCCGCGCTGGCGACCCTGGTGAGCACGGTGACCATGTGCGCGCTCTACGGGTGGCGCTGGCGTCGGCTGCTGGGGCGGCCCTGCTGGCCGTCGGCCGAGGTGCTGCGGTCGAGCCTGACCGTCGGCGTGCCCGGCGGGGTGGCGGCGCTGCTGTCGAGCTCGGCCTTCGTGGTCATCGGGCTGGCGCTGGCCCACGTGGGCGCGGCGCACCTGGCGGCCCACGAGGTGGTGCTCAACATCACGAGCGTGTCGTTCCTGCCGGGCTTCGGCATCGGCGAGGCGAGCGGCGTGCTGGTGGGGCGCTACATCGGCGCGGGCCGGCGGGCGGTGGCCATGCGCGCGCTGCGCTCGGGCCGTGGGCTCGCGGCGGCGGTGATGGGCCTGTGCGGCCTGGGCTTCCTGGCCTTCGGGGGGCCCCTGGCGGGGGCCTTCAGCCACGACGCCGAGGTGGCCCGGCTGGCCGGTCAGCTGCTGCTGTTCGCGGCGGCCTTCCAGCTCTTCGACGCCGTGGCGATGGTGCACCTGTGCGTGCTGCGCGGGGTGGGGGACACCCGCTGGACCCTGGGCGCGACCACCGCGTGCGCGTGGGGCCTGAGCATCCCGGCCGCCGTCGGGCTGGCCTGGGGCCTGGGCTGGGGCGCGCCGGGCGCGTGGCTGGGCCTGACCGTCGAGATCGCGGCCCTGGCCTGGCTGACGGGGCGGCGGGTGAGCGGCATCGGCGACGGGACTGTGGGCCGCGAGGGCCTGCTGCTGGGGACGGCACGATGAGGGGGGCCAGCGCGCCCCCCGCCCCCCGCCCCCGGGGGCCGCCCCGGCGGTCGCTCAGCTGCGCTCGCTGGCGCGGCCGAGGAAGCGCTCGATGCCGAAGCGCACCTGGTTGATGCCGTAGGTGTCGGCCAGGATCACGTCGCAGCCGGGCCCCCGGTTCGCGAAGATCTTGTCCGACACCTTGTGGCTCGAGAAGGCCCGCAGCACGATCACCAGGTCGAGGGTGCCGCTGCGCATCTTCTGCACCACCCCGTCCACCGCGCGCACGCCCTGGGTGGGGTTGTCGAGCCAGTCGAGGCTGCCGAAGTCGAAGGCGGCCTTCAGGCGCACGATGCGCTCGGGCCGCGGCTCCCCGCCCACGATCATCACCGTCTTGCCCCGGGTCAGCCCGAAGTGGGGCCAGTCGGTGGGCACCGCCGGCGGGCGGCTGTCCTCGTCGGTGTCGTCGGCCTTCAGCAGCTCGCGGATCGCGCGGCGCAGGGGCGCCAGGCGCTTGCCGTCCAGATCGCCCGCGAAGGGCATGGCCATGCGCACCAGCCGGCGGTCGGTGGCCGACACGCCGCCGCGGAGCAGCGCCTTGACCTGCGCGCAGAAGTCGGTGGGCGTGAGGGCGTCGGCCTTCACCGCCTCGTTGAGCCGCCGCAGGGCGTCATCGGGGTTGAGGGTGGGCACCTCGGGGGGCGCCAGATCCCCCGCCAGGTGGCGCACCACCGTCTCTTGCGTCTGGGCGTCGTGCAGCCACGACGCGCCCCGGGGCTGGTGGCTCAGCGCCAGCCCGCGCACGGAGCCCGGCTGGGTGCGCTTGGAGTGCTGGCCGAGGGCGCGGAACAGGCGACCGAAGTCCATCACCGGGCGACCGGGGCGGGACTCATCGGCGATCTGCACCGCGCGGAGCCGGGCGGCCACCCAGGTGGTCAGGGCGTGGTTGGCCTCGCGCTGCGCCTGCCCCCAGCCGGTGAGCAGCACCTCGTCGATGGCCCGCAGCCGGGTGGCCTCGTGGTGGATCGCCTCGTCGGTCACGAGATCGGCGGGGGACGGCCCCAGGGTCGCCAGGGCGCCGCGCAGCACGGCGTCGGTGAGCGAGCGGGCCTTCTTGGCGGCGGCCACGGTGTCCTCGGGCTGCGAGAGGGCGCCCGACATGCCCCGCTGCAGGGTCCTGAGGACCGTATCGGTGACCGCGACGGGCGGCGGGCTGGGCGCGGCGGGCACGGGGTCCGGCGGGACGGTGGGGGCCCGCGGCGGCTCGGCCGGGGCCGGGCCCTCGGAGGGCAGCGCGGCGGGCGGGGGGGTGGCCGCCTCAGGGGGGGCCGGGGCCCCGGGCAGGGCCGCCGCGAGGGCCGCCGCGCCCCCCTCAGCCATGAGCGCCATGGTCGCGGCGCCCAGCTGGGCGAGCTCATGGATCAGCTCATCCTCCAGGCTCCGGCGCGCCTCGAGGCTGGCGACCCAGATCCCGACGTCGTAGGGGGAGGGGGGATCGGTGAGCTGCTGCTGCAAGGATTGGACGCGGGCGATGCGGGCGTCGAGGGTCTCCAGGCTCTGCATGCCGCGAGGATACGGGACCGCGGGGGTCAGGGGAACGCGCGCGGATCAGGCCTCGCCGAAGAACGCCTCGAGATCCCCAGGGCCGATCTCGACCAGCGCGCGGCTCAGGCAGTCCGCGAGGTGCCGCTTGCGGGCGAGGGCCGCGGCCGCCTTGCTGACGGTGGGCCAGGCCTGCGCGGGGCCCGCCAGCAAGCCCGCGAGGGTGTCGGGGCGCTGCCCCTGCCGGCCGATGATGTACAGCACCCCCAACAGGTGCAGCACGGGCAGCGGGTAGTCGGCGAGGTGGGCCTCCAGGGGGCCGGGGGCGCCGAGGCCGGGCAGGGGCGCGGGGGTGTCGGCGGCGGCCCGCGCGGCGCGGATCGCCTGCACCACCAGCATGGGGATGGTGTCGATGTCCATGGGGCCGTCGGCCAGGCCGTCGGCGGGGGGCGTGATCATGCGGACCTCAGGGGCTGGGGGCAGGCGACGGGCCCCGGCCCTGGGGCCGGCGCGGGTGCCGAGACGCCGCGGAGGGTAGGCAGGGGCGCCGCCCATGGGAAGGGCTGCCGTCATCGGGGGGGATGTGCCGGAAACACTTACATCGGAAAATAGTGATCCCTCTGGAGCGGTGGCATACTCGGCGGGAACACTGAGGGGTCTCAACGATGAGTGACGCCAAGCGGACCATGTTCGCCCAAGCCGGGACCGATCTCGCCACTGAGTTCGAGACCGCCAGCGACGGCCTCGACTGGGGCCGCGTGAAGGTGGTCGAGCCCGACATGAGCACCGGCGGCGGTCAGCTGGCCCGGCAGTCGATGATCCTCGAGAGCGTGGATGGCGCGCAGCACATCGTGATGGGCTGGGTGAACGTCGCCGAGCGCACCGCCGAGGTGCGCGACTGGGCGCTGGTGGAGGAGGCCTGCCTGCGCCGCTATGGCAAGGGCCTGTTCCTCGACCGCGAGGGCTACGAGCAGCCGGTGCAGCTGGTGGAGTTCATGCTGAAGCGCCGCCAGATCGAGCCGCGGAAGGTGGTGCCGGTGTCGCGCATGGAGCCGACCCCCGCGCCGGCGCCTGCGCCCACGGCGGCGCCTGCGGGCCAGCCGATGATCCTGCTGCTGGTGCTGCTGTTGGCGGCCGCCGGGGGCGCGGCCTGGTTCTTGATGAAGTAGCGCGGGGGGCCGCCGGGCGGGCGCCGAGCAGGCGGTCTGCTCAGGCGCGCTCCACCGCGGCCCGCCAGCCCACCAGGCGGGCCTCGACCTCGGCCTCGGGCATGGCCCGCGTGAACCGGCGGGCCTCCCGCCAGCTGGCCTGCACGGCCGGCAGATCCGGCCACACCCCCACCGCCAGCCCCGCCAGGAACGCCGCCCCCAGCGCGGTGGTCTCGACCACGGCCGGGCGCACCAGCTCCACCCCCAGCAGATCGGCCTGGAACTGCATGAGCAGGTCGTTGGCGGCGGCGCCGCCGTCCACCTTCAGGGCGGCCAGCGGGCGCTTCAGATCGGTCTGCATGGCCTGCAGGATGGCGTGGTTCTGGAAGGCGATGCCCTCGAGGGTGGCGCGCACCAGGTGGGCGCGGGTGGTGCCGCGGGTCAGGCCGGTGATCAGGCCGCGGGCCTCGGGGCGCCAGTAGGGCGCGCCCAGCCCCGCCAGCGCCGGCACGAAGTACACACCGCCGGCGTCGGGGACCTCGGCGGCGATCTGCTCGGTCTCGGCGGCGCTGGCGATGATGCCCAAGCCGTCGCGCAGCCACTGTACGGCCGCGCCGGCCACGAAGGTGCTGCCCTCGAGCACGTAGACGACGTCATCGCCGATCTGCCAGCCCACGGACGTGAGCAGGCCGTTGTCGCTGCGCACGGGGGTGTCGCCGGTGTTGATGAGCAGGAAGGCGCCGGTGCCGTAGGTGCACTTGGCCTCGCCCACCGCGAAGCACGCCTGGCCGAAGAGCGCGGCCTGCTGGTCGCCGGCCATGCCCGACACGGGGATGCCGTCGGGCAGGCAGCCGAAGCTGCGGGTGTGGCCGTAGATCTCGGAGCTGCCGCGGATGGCCGGCAGCACGGCCGCGGGCACGTTCAGCACCGACAGGATCGGCGCGCTCCAGGTGCGGGCCTCCAGATCCATCAGCAGGGTGCGGCTGGCGTTGCTCACGTCGGTGACGTGGGCCGCGCCGCCGGTGAGCTGCCACACCAGGAAGCTGTCGATGGTGCCGAAGGCCAGCTCGCCCGCATCGGCGCGGGGCCGGGCCTCGGGCACGGTGTCGAGCAGCCAGGCCAGCTTGGTGCCCGAGAAGTACGGGTCGAGCACCAGGCCCGTCTTCCAGTGGAACAGGGCCTCGTGGCCGGCGGCCTTGAGCGCGGCGCAGCGATCGGCGGTGCGGCGGTCCTGCCAGACGATGGCGTTGTGCACCGCCTCGCCCGTGGCGCGGTCCCACAGCACGGTGGTCTCGCGCTGGTTGGTGATGCCGATGCAGGCGATCTGGCCGGCGTCGATGTCGGCGGACCGCAGGGCCTCCTCGATGCTGATCTCGACGGAGCGCAGGATGGCCGCGGGATCGTGCTCCACCCAGCCGGGCTGGGGGTAGATCTGCGGAAACTCCTCGGTGTGGCGCCCGGCGATGGCCAGGTCGTGGCCGATGATCAGCACGGTGGTGCCGGTGGTGCCCTGATCGATGGCGAGGACGTAGCGATCGCTCATGGTCGGTCTCCTGGGGGCAGGCAGGGGCGCGGGGCCGTCAGGTCGGGTGGCAGAACCCGACGGGGTCCTTGATGAAGGCCAGCACGTCGGCGTTGACGGCCTCGTGCTCCACGTCGAGCGGGAGGATGTGCCAGCTCTGGGGGTAGATGATGGCCCGCCGGTGCCGCGTGCGCAGGGCCTGCAGGGCGAGCTGGGCGTTGCGCACGGGGGCGACGTGGTCGTGGCGGCCGTGCTGCAGCAGCACGGGGCAGCTCAGCCGGCT
>JAUHVS010000381.1 GCA_030424955.1 bacterium
CGCTGTCGGGCCGCCTGCCCGAGCCGGCCGCGCCGCGCCCCGAGCCCGACGCCGCCGAGGCCGTCGAGGGCAAGGCCCCGCTGGTGCCCCCGCGGGTGACCCGGCCCAAGCCGGCGCCCGGCGAAGAGGATCCCACCCGCATGCTGGCGGCCCCCGCCCGGGCGGCGCGCTTCCAGCACCCGGCGCGGCTGGACAACACCGACGAGCCCACCGCGCAGGTGCCGGCCCCGCTCGGCGCCGACGGGAGCCAGGAGCCCACCCGGCTGCGCCCCGCGCCGGCCCGGCTGCCCACCCCCAGCACCGAGCCCACCCGGGAGGCCGCCGTCATCGAGCCCGCGGGGCTGGCGAGCCCGTCGGGGGAGTTCACCGACATCCTGCTGGCCGAGCGCCCCCCGGAGGCCGAGCCGCCCGCCCGCCGCGCGCCGGGCCCCCTGGGCCCGCCCGAGGATGGCTTCGAGCCGTCGATCTGGCCGAGCCCCGTGCCGCCCCGCGCGCCGGCGGCGAGCGATCTCGAGAACATCCTGGGCGACCTGGCCAGCGGCCGCCCCAGCGGCGATCGCCACTCCGGCTGGGTGATCGAGATCGCCCGCTGCGTGGACGGCGTCGTCGCCGACAGCCGGGTGCTGCACCGCGGCGAGCGCTACCCCCAGACCCAGCCCCTGGTGCGCCACCACGGCGAGCGCGCCGCGCTGTGCATCCCCGCAGGCGCCACCGGCCGGCGCTTCCACCTGGGCGCGAGCGAGACGGTGCCCGAGGGCCCCATCGAGATCCCCCTGGAGCCGGGCGACCGCGCGCTGGTGCAGTGGGCCAACGCCACCTGGCGCATCCGGGTGGACTACGCCGCGCGGGACGCCGGCCGGGCCACGGGGCGCCGCAAGCCGTGGGGCGTGTGGCTGCTGGCCGCCGGGGCCGGCGCGCTGCTGCACGGCCTGTTCGCCCTGGGCGTGGTGTCCCTGGACGCCGCCGGCGTGCAGCTCACCGTCGACGAGCCGCCGCCGAAGGAGCGCTTCGCGAGCCTGCAGGCCCTCAAGCCGCTGCCGCCCAAGGCCCCCACGCCGCCGAAGGCCAAGCCCCCGAAGCCCAAGCCCCCCAAGCCGACGCCTGACCGCGCCCGGCCCACGCCGCCGGCCGATCCGGCCGAGGCCACCCCGGCCCTGCCCGACGCCGCCCGCCGGCGGGTGCGGCGCAAGATGCAGAACGCGCGCACCAAGGCGCAGAGCGACGCCGACGCGCTGCTGGCCGCCGTGAACGCGGCGCCCGACGCGCGGCCCGACGCCGACGCCGTGACGCTGAAGGACGTGGCCCGCAACATCGACGCGGTGGGCCAGGCCGGCCCCGCGGCGGATCTGGCGGTGCCGGGCGTCGGCACCCCGCTGCCGGGCGGCGACGTCAACCTCGGCCGCACCCGCGCGCCCCTGTCCACCACCGGCGGCGCCCAGGTGGGCCGCGACGTGGGCCGGCTGGGCACCAAGCGCACCAAGGGCAGCGGCCCCGTGCGCGGCAAGGTGCGCAACCTGTCGAGCCGCACCAAGGTGTCGAGCTGCAGCCTGAGCAAGGGCGACGTGCGCGCCGCCGTCGACCGCAACCAGGGCCGCATCGTCGGCTGCTACGAGAAGGCCCTGCTCAAGGCGACCCTGTCGGGCAAGCTCACCGTCGAGTGGCGCATCAGCCCCAAGGGTGAGGTGCGCGGCGCCAAGATCAAGTCGTCAACCCTGGGCGATCCCGCCGTGGCGAGCTGTGTGCTCGGCATCATCCGCGGCACGAGGTTCCCTGCCCCGCCGGACGGCGGGGAGTGCGTCATCGCCTACCCGTTCATCTTCAGCCCGAGCCAGTGAGCCCGAGCCAGTGAGCCCGTGACCCCGGGCCCGTGACCCCTGCGAGGGGCCGCGGCCCGCTCACCCTCAAGTCGTCGTGGAGTCTGCTGTGTCCCGTTCCCTGTGGCTGTGCCTGTGCGCTGTCTTTGCCCTGTCGGCCTGCGCCGACGATGACGATCCCGGCGCCGCCCAGGCCAGCCTGGACGGGGGCGCCACCGCCGACGCGGGGGCCGCCGATCTCGGCGGCGGCGCGGCGGACCTCGGCGAGCCCGACGGCGATCTGCCCGACGCCCTGCTGCCCGACGCCGAGCCCCCGGGGCCGGGCGAGCGGGGCCCCTACGCCGTGGGCTTCGCCACCGAGACCATCGAGTACATGGCCCCCGACGAGGCCGAGCCCCGGCCCCTCGACCTGCACTGGTGGTACCCCACCGACGCCACCGAGGGCGATCGGGTGCGCTACGGCAACCTGCTCACCCGCCCCGAGGTCTTCGGCGGCGCGCCGCCCCGCGACGCCCTGGCCGACGCCCCCGTGCTGGTGTTCTCCCACGGCAACGGCGGCTTCGCCGAGCAGAGCTACTTCTTCACCGAGTTCCTCAGCAGCCACGGCTGGGTGGTCGTCGCCCCCGATCACACCGGCAACACCTTCGCCCCGGGCGGCGGCAACCCGCCGATCTACCGCTTCTTCGAGCTGCGCCCCACCGACATCATCGCGGTGCTCGACCACGTCGACGCCCTGCCCGCCGAGCACCCGCTGGCCGGCCGCCTGAGCGCCGCCCGCGCCCTCGCCGGCCACAGCTTCGGCGGCTACACCACCCTCGCCGTGGGCGGCGCGGGCTACGACGTCGACGGCCTGCTCGCCCCCTGCCCCATGCCCCCCGAGAGCGACGAGTGCCAGTACGTGGTGGCCTCCCAGGACCGCTACCGCGCGGGCTTCGGCGACGACCGGCTGCAGGCGCTCATCCCCATGACCCCCGCCGGGGCCAACCTGTTCGGGGGCGATCCCGGGCTGGCGGGCATCGAGACGCCCACGCTCATGATGACCGCCGGCCGCGACGCCACGCTGCCCAACCCGGCCGAGGGCGACCCCCTGTGGGCCGGCATCACCCAGGCCGACAGCCTGCGGCTCGACTTCCCCAACGCGGGGCACTTCACCTTCAGCGACGCCTGCACCCTGCCGGTGCCCGTCGGCGTGGGGGACGGCTGCGACGAGAGCTTCATCGAGCCCGTGCAGGCCCACGCCATCATCAACGCGTACGGCCTGGCCTTCCTGCGCCGGCACGTGCTGGGCGACGAGACGGACGCCGCGCTGCTGGACGCCGGCGGCTTCGGCGACGCCGACGTGGTGCGCTCGACCCCCGAATGAACCCCCGGCCGCCGGATGCCGATGAGGTCGCCGATCGACCGGGCGCCCGCAGGCGCTCGGGCTGCCGACGCCCCAGCCCCCGAGGATCCCATGCCGACCGATCTCGACATCGCCCAGGCCGCCACGCCCCGCCCCATCCTGGACGTCGCGGCCGATCTCGGCCTCACCGCCGCTGATCTGCGCCCCTACGGCCACGACAAGGCGAAGGTGCGGCTCACCGCCGGCGCCGACAAGCCCATGGACGGCAAGCTGATCCTGGTGTCGGCCATCACGCCGACGCCCGCCGGCGAGGGCAAGACCACCGTCACCGTGGGCCTGGGCCAGGCCCTGGGGCAGCTGGGCAAGCGGGCCGCCGTGTGCGTGCGCGAGCCCAGCCTGGGCCCGGTGATGGGCATCAAGGGCGGGGCGACGGGCGGCGGCCACGCGCAGGTCATCCCCATGGCCGACATCAACCTGCACTTCACCGGCGATCTGCACGCCATCACCAGCGCGCACAACACGCTGTCGGCCCTGGTGGACAACCACCTGCACTTCGGCACGGGCCCCGGCCTGGACCCCCGGCGGGTGACCTGGAAGCGCGCCCTGGACGTCAGCGACCGCGCCCTGCGCAGCCTGGTGACGGGCCTGGGCGGCCGCAGCCAGGGCGTGCCGCGGGAGGCGGGCTTCGACATCACCGCCGCCAGCGAGGTGATGGCGGTGCTGTGCCTGGCCCGGGACCGCGCCGATCTGCGGGCGCGGCTGGCCCGCATCCAGGTGGGCGAGACCTTCGACCGCACCCCCGTGACCGCCGGCGATCTCAACGCCGACGGCGCCATGGCCGCGCTGCTCAACGACGCCATCGAGCCCAACCTGGTGCAGACCCTCGAGGGCACGCCCGCCTTCGTGCACGGCGGCCCCTTCGCCAACATCGCCCACGGCACCAGCACCGTCGTCGCCACCCGCATGGCCATGCGGCTGACGGACTACGTGGTGACCGAGGCCGGGTTCGGCTTCGACCTGGGCGCCGAGAAGTTCTTCGACATCGTCAGCCCCGCCGGGGGCTTCGCGCCGTCGGCGGTGGTGCTGGTGGCCACCGTGCGCGCGCTGAAGCTGCACGGCGGGGTGGCGCTGGCGGATCTCAAGCACCCCAACCCCAACGCCGTGGCCGAGGGCCTGCCCAACCTCGAGAAGCACCTCGAGACGGCGCAGGGCTTCGAGGTGCCCGTGGTGGTGGCCATCAACCGCTTCACCGAGGACACCGACGAAGAGATCGAGGTCATCCGCGCGCGGATGCAGGCCCTTGGCGCGGCGGTCGAGGTCGCGGACGTCTGGGCCCACGGCGGCGAGGGCGCCCTGGCGCTGGCTGAGACCGTCGCGGCGCTGGCCGACGGCTTCACCGGGCAGGCGAAGCCGCTCTACACCCCCGACATGCCCGCCGAGGACAAGATCCGCGCGGTGGCGCGGGGGGCCTACGGGGCCGCCCGCGTCGAGTTCGCCCGGCCCGCCGTGCTGGCCCTCAACCGGGCCCGCAAGAACGGCCTGGGCCACCTGCCCGTGTGCATCGCCAAGACCCAGAAGTCCCTGAGCGATGATCCCACCCGCCTCAACCGGCCCCGGGACTTCACGCTCACCGTGCGCGACGTCGTGTACTCGGCGGGCGCGGGCTTCCTGGTGCCGCTCACCGGCGACATCCTGCGCATGCCCGGGCTGCCCAAGCGGCCCGCCGCCTTCGATCTGGGCGTCGACGACGAGGGCCACATCACGGGGCTGATGTGAGCGACTATCAGGTGCGCCTGGCGACCCTCGACGATCTCGAGGCGCTGCTGGGCTACCAGACGCCGGTAGGGGGCGATCTCGACGCCACCCGGGCGCGCCTGAGGCATGACTTCGAGGTGCGCGTCCCCGCCGAGCGCACCCTGCTGGTGCTCGCGAGCGTCGCCGAGGGCGTCGTGGGCGTGGGCCGCTGCAGCTACATCGAGCGGCCCTACGAGGGCCTCGATCGCATCCCCAGCGGCTGGTACCTGCAGGGCGTGCGGGTCAGCCAGGGCTGGCGGCGGCAGGGCATCGGCCGCGCGCTGACGCGGCGGCGGCTGGAGTGGCTGGAGCGCCGCACCGACACCATCTACTACACCACCCTGGCGGGGAACCGGCCGAGCATCGCGCTGCACCGGGCCTTCGGGTTCGACGAGATCGCGCGGGGCGTGGACGCCCCGGCCGCCCCGGTGCGGGCCGACCGGCTGCTGTTCCGGCGGCAGCGCGCGGGGCTGATCCGCCCGCCCCCCGCGCCCGACACCCTGAGCTGACCCCCCGCCACAGGGCGGTCAGGGGCCGGGGGCCACCGACGCGTCGAGCCCCCCGGGGGCCGGCGCGCTGGGCGGCGCGCCCGTCGCCTCGCCCACGGGCCCCGGCGCCACGGAGGCGTCCTGCGGCCCAGCGGGGGGCGCTGGCGGCGCCGGCGCCTCGGCCGGGTCCAGCTTGAAGGTCATGGGGTAGTTCACCGTGATGTCGCTGTTGGGGGACTCGAAGCCCAGCCCCTGCAGGGCGTTCATCACGCAGCCCTCCATGGCGGGGTGGTCCAGGCCCGCGCCCAGCAGGCCCGGGTCGCGGATCACCGCCGGCCCGCCCTCGGGGCCCGGCGCGATGGTGAAGCGGGTGACGATCTTGCCCTGGGGCGCCTGGCCGGTCTTGGCCCAGCCCGCGTAGCACTCGCGGATGGCGCCCATGCGGTCGGCCATCGCGGCCCGGATGCCGTCGGCGTCCGCGGCGTACTGGATGGCGGGCGTCGGCGGCAGGGCGTCGCCCTCGGCCCAGCCCTCGGGCACCCCGGCGTCCCCATAGACGGGCGACGCGCCCTCGGGGTCGGGCTCGGCCGCCGTGGGCCGCCCGGCGGGCGCCGCGCCCAGGGCGCTCGGCCGGCCGGCCAGCGCTGCCGGGCCACGGGGCCGCAGCGGCCGCCCCGAGGGGCCGAGCGCTGGCAGCGGCGCAGGGGTCGCCGCGGCCGGCTCGGCCGCCAGCGGCGCAGACGCGGGCTGCGACG
>JAUHVS010000382.1 GCA_030424955.1 bacterium
GCGGGCGTAGAACCCGCTCAGGATGTTCTGCATGACCTGCCGTGAGCCCAGCCCGACGGCGAGCCCAAAGGCCAGCGCGAGGCCGGCCAGGGCGCACAGCGTGAAGATGCGGATGACGTCGGTGTCGATCTTGAGCTGGCTGGCGGCGGTCAGCGCCACCACGAAGAACACCATGCCCGCCACCACCCGCCCCAGCGAGGGGCCGAACTCCAGGCCGGAGCCCTCGGCGGCGCGGGAGACGGCGGTGCCGGCGGCCTGCGCCCCCCACGAGCCAAACACCAGCAGCAGCAGGGCGGCGAAGACGTTGGGCAGGTAGGCGAGCACGCTGCCGATGGCCTTGGCCACCGCCTCCAGGCCCACGGCCTCGGCGCCGACACCGATGAACACGAACAGCAACAGGCCATAGACGACCTTCGGCAGCACCTCGCTCAGCTTGGTGATGCCGATGCGCCGCAGGGCGGCGTCAAGGCCGGCCTTGACCATCAGCTCGTCGACCCGCAGGCGGGTGAGCGTCACGGCCAGCAGGCGGCGCACGAGGCGGGCCACGAAGATCGCGGCCACCAACAGCACGATGGCCACCAGGGCCCGCGGCATGGCGCCCACGATGTTCTCGACCCACTGGCCAAACATGTTCTCGAGCCGCTCGCTGATGGATCGCATCTGATCACCCATCGGGGTCTGCCTCGCTTTCTTCAGGATCGGGGGGGGCCTCGCGGGGCGGCCGGCGCCGGGCAGCCGGACGCCCGCGCGAGAGCAGGCCCTGCATGACCTCGCGCAGCACGGCCCCGGGCACCTCCCACCACATGCGGCTCAGCTCCGCGGCGATCTGGCGGCGCTCGATGCGGCGCTCAAGCCGGCCCAGGAAGCTGTCGCTGACGGGGAGCGTGTCTTCGATCAGCCGCAGCGCATCGGTGAGGGGGGCGCCGAGGTCGTCGTCGTCCAGCGGCTCGCTGGCGGCGCCCGCAGGCGGATCGGTGGGCGCCCCCATGTCAGGCGGCCGCCTCGTACAGCGTGCGGAACTGCTCGCGCCCGCGCTTGATGCGCATCTTGACGGCCGACAGGCTGACGCCGAGCTGGTCGGCGATGTCCTGATAGGCCAGCTGGTCCAGATCGCGCATGATCAGCGGCACGCGCAGGGTGTCCGGCAGGGCCTCGAGCGCCTGCGCGATCAGCTCGCGCTCGTCCCGGTGGCCGGCGTCCGGCCGCACCTGCATGGTGGGCGCCGCGTCGAGCCCCGGGGTGTCGATGTCGGTGGTCTGGCGGTGCTTCTGCTTCTCGAGCCAGTTCAGGCAGTGGTTGAGCTTGATGCGCCGCACCCAGGTCTTGAACTGGGCCCGGCCCTCAAAGCGGGACAGCGCGAAGTAGGCCTTCACGAACACGTCCTGGGCGAGATCTTCGGCCTCGGACGGGGCGCGGGTAATGTAGCGGCAGTTGGTGATGACGTGGCGCCGGTGGCGCCGCACCAGCTCGTCGAAGGCGCGGTGATCGCCTGGGCGAGCCACGCGGGCGCGCTCGACCAGATCGCCGTCTGGAAGCGTACTCAGAGGACCCTGCGTCATCGCCGCGCACGCTAGCACGCGTCCGGAAGCGCAGGCGAGCAAGCTGGACTTGAAACGACAAGGCAAGCGAGCGTATCGAAGGGGCCAGCGTGGGGTGGTCCGACGGCCATCATGGGGGTACCGGGTGCAGATCCAGTCAGCGTTCGTGTTTGGGGTCTTGGTCGCCGCCACCGCGGTGGCCTGTACGCGGGACAACCCCGACCTGTTGCCTGACCAGGGGGCCTCGCCCTTCGACGCGGACGTACGCGACGCCACAGGCGCGGGCGACGGCTTCGTGCTGGACCTTGGTCCGGCCGCGGATGCCGGCCGAGACGCCACCCTGCCGGACCGCGGGCCCGTGCTCGATCAGGGCCCCTCGCCCGACGGCGCCCTGCCCGATCTCGCCCTGCCCGACGGGGGCATGGCTGACGTCGGGGCCGCCGACATGGGGCAGGGGGACTTCGCCGTCATCGACCAGGGCGCCCCCGACCAGGGCGGCGGCGTGGTGGACGGCGACCGCGACGGCGTCCCGGCCGATCTCGACTGCGACGACACCGACGGCCGGATCTATCCGGGCGCGCCCGAGCGCTGCAACGGCCTCGATGACGACTGCGATGGCCGGCCCGACGAGGCCTTCCCGGAGCTCGGCACGGCCTGCCGGGTCGGGGTCGGGCGCTGCGCGGCGGACGGCGTGCTGGCCTGCGCCGACATGGTGTCGACGGCCTGCGCCGGCGAGCCGGGCGCGCCCCAGCCCGAGGCGTGCAACGGCGAGGACGACGACTGCGACAGCGCCATCGACGAGGACGTCGACGGCTGCAACTGCGAGCCCGTCGACGAGATCTGCAACAGCGTCGATGACGACTGCGACGGCTTCGTGGACGAGGGCGTGCTGAACGCCTGCGGCTTCTGCGGCCCGGCGCCGGTGGAGCAGTGCAACGGCCGGGACGACAACTGCGACGGCCGCATCGACGAGGGCGTGCGCAACGCCTGTGGCGCGTGCGGCGCCGTGCCCGCCGAGGTGTGCGACGGGGCCGACAACGACTGCGATGGCACCGTGGACGAGGGCGTGAACAACGCCTGCGGCAACTGCGGGCCGCTGCCGGCCGAGGTGTGCAACGGTGACGATGACGACTGCGACGGCGCCATCGACGAGGCGCTGGCGCCCCGCGCCTGCCAGGGCGTCTGCGGCGCGGGCGTGCAGCGGTGCGTCGACGGGCGCTGGGGCGGCTGCGAGGGCGTCTCGCCGCAGGCCGAGGTGTGCAACGGGCTGGACGACGACTGCGATGGGGTGGTCGACGACAACCTGGAGCGCGCCTGTGACTCGGCGTGTGGTGCCGGCCGGCAGGTCTGCGCCGAGGGCGCGTGGGGGGCCTGTGACGCCCCGCAGCCGGCCGCAGAGACCTGCAACGGGCGCGACGACGACTGCGATGGCCAGACCGACGAGGCCCTGCGCCGTGAGTGCGCGTCGGCCTGTGGGGCAGGCAGCGAGACCTGCGCCGCGGGCGTCTGGGGGGCCTGCGACGCCCGCCAGCCCAGCCCTGAGCAGTGCAACGGCATCGACGACAACTGCGACGGCCAGGTGGACGAGGCGCTGGTGCAGGGCTGCCGCACCGCCTGTGGCGAGGGCCGCGAGCGCTGCGAGGCCGGCGGCTGGGTGGGGTGCGACGCGCCCGCGCCCGCCGCGGAGATCTGCAACCGGGCCGATGACGACTGCGACGGGCAGACCGACGAGGGCGTGGCCAACGCGTGCGGCGTGTGCGGCGAGGCCCCGGTGGAGATCTGCGACGGCGTCGACAACGACTGCGACGGGCAGACCGATGAGGGGCTGCTGAACGCCTGTGGCCAGTGCGGCCCCGTGGCCGATGAGCAGTGCAACGCGGCCGACGACGACTGCGATGGCCAGGTGGACGAGGCCCTCAACGCCTTCTGTCTGATCCAGGTCGGGCGCACCGACGCCGGCCCGCGGGGCAATGAGCTGGGCAGCGCGCTGGTGGCCACGGGCGATCTGGACGGCGACGGCATCTTCGACGCCGTGGCCGGGGCGCCCAACGACACCGACAACGACGTCAGCCGGATCTGGGCCGTGAGCGGCGCAGACGGGCGCATCCTCTGGGAGGCCGAGGAGGCCGGCGCCTTCGGGACGGCGCTCGCCTACGGCGACGTGCTGGGGGCGGGGCGGCCGCAGATCGTGGCTGGCGTCCCCGACGCGCCGACGCCGAACGCCGGCGAGGGCGGGCTGCGGTTCTACGGCCCCGGCGGCGGGCTGCTGCAGTCGGTGGGCGCGCAGGAGGACGGCGATCTGGGCGCAAGCCTGGCGATGACGACCCTCAACGGCGGGGCGGTCGCGGTGGGCGAGCCCCGCCGAGACGACGGCTTCGTGAACCCGGACGTGGGGCGGGTGCTGGTGGTGCAGGGGCAGAACAACGCCCTGCAGATCCTGTGGGACATCACCGGCGGCCGGGGCCAGCGCCTGGGCGAGCGCCTGTTCTCGGCCCCCGACTTCACCGGCGACGGCGTGACCGAGATCATCGCCACCCAGCGCTCCTTCGCCGACCGCAACACGGTGCTGCTGGACGGCAGCTCGGGCGCGAGCCTGGGCACGCTGTCGCCGCCCTTCGGCACCGAGCGCACCTTCGGCGAGGCGGTGGTGTTCGGGCGGCTGGCGGCCAACGACCCCGTGGTGTTCGCCTATGGGGCGCCCAGGGCGTCGGTGGGCGATCGGCGGACGGGGGCGGTGATCCTGTACTCCATCGCCGGCCAGAGCCTGGGCGTGGTGGCCACCGGCGGGCGCGACGATGAGCTCGGCGGCGCGCTGGGCATCGTGCCCCAGCCGGCCCAGGTGGCCGACACCCTGCTCGCGGGCACCCGCGACGGGGGCTACGTGCAGATCCTCGATCGGGGCCGCGACGAGGTCGCCCTGGTGGCGGACGGCGACAACACCTTCGGGTCCGCGCTGGCCGTCACGGCACGGCTGCCCGACGGCACCTACCGCGTCTTCATCGCCGAGCCCGGCGCAGACCGGTCGGGTGGCCGCGTGTGGGTCTACTCGGCCCGCTGAGGGGCCGCGAACCGGGCACGCACCCACGCCTTGTCCTGGCTGAACGCGAAGCGCCCCTGCAGGGCCACGCCGTTCGCCGGATCCACGATCCGCTCCGCCAACCACGTCAGCGCCTCTCGGCGCTCGCTGCTGTGGACCAGCGCGTCGAGCAGCGCGCCCGCCTGCGCCGCCGTCAGGCGGGCGTCGCCCAGCTCCGCCTTGAGCCGGTCGAGGCGCGCGCTCGACAGCGGCGTGGCGCGGAGCGCAGCGACCACCCGGGCCACGGTCGGTGGGGGCAGGCCACCCGCTTCGCTGGCAGGCGTCCCGGCGGGGGCGGGGCCGGAGAGCACCGCCTGGTGGCCGGGGCGCGCGGTGAGGGTCGTGCGCCACGGGGGTGAGCCCGGCAGCGTGCAGGCGATGGCGTAGCGCAGGCCCGCCTGCAGGGGGAGGGTGGCCGGCGCCGTGAGCGTCTCGGCCGTGGCCCCCGCCACGTGCTGCACAGTGCAGGCGGTGCCCGCGGGCCCGGCCAGGCTCAGCCCGCTGAGGCCACCAGCGGGCTCCCACATCAGCTGTGCGCCGGCCGGCAGCGTCGGCGCCGCCGCAGGGGCCACGGCCGGTGGAGCCGACGCCGGTGGGGTCGACGCCGTTGGGGTCGACGCCGGTGGGGTCGCCGGGCTGGGCGGGGCGCAGAGCGCCGCGCTGGCCAGCAGGCTGGGGGCCAGCGCCGCGAGCGCGTGGCGGGCGCGGGGCCAGCCCGGCGCGGGCCGCCACGGTCGGGGCGGCAGCGATCGGGGCGGCGTGGGTCGAGGCAGCATCGAGGGGGGCATGGCGGCTCCTGCAGGGGGTGGCTCGGTGCATGGGCGCGACGCCAAGGCGCGCGAGACGGCGCACTGTACCAGGGGCGGCGCCGGCTCACCCCTGCGGCGACCCAGGGGCCGGTCTGGCGGGGTGGGGGCGCCTGCAGCCCAGCCGGCGCTTGCACAGCGCTGGGGCGATGCCGTATGGCAAAGCCACTCGCGGGGGCCGGATCCCCGAGGCGCTGGGAGTGGCCGTGATGATGACGCGCAAGGCAGGGGTGGTGGCGGTGACGCTGGCGGCGGCAGGGCTCTGCCTCGCCGCTGGGGCCCGCCCGGCAGCCGCCGATGAGGGCATGTGGCCCTACAACATGGCGCCCGTGGAGGCCGTGAAGGCCGCCTATGGCTTCGAGATGACGCCCGCCTGGCTGGCCCGCGCGCAGGCGGCCTCGGTGCGCTTCAACAACGGCGGCTCGGGCAGCTTCGTGTCGGGCAACGGCCTGGTGATGACCAACCACCACGTGGGCGCCGACTGCATCCAGAAGCTGTCGCAGACGGGGCCCGACGATCTGCTCGCCAACGGGTTCCTGGCGACGGGCGACGACGCCCCGAGGTGCCCGGATCTGGAGCTCAACGTGCTCGAGGGCATCGAGGACGTGACCGCGCAGGTCAAGGCCGCCGAGACCGGCGACGACGGGGCGGCGCGGGCGGCGGCGCGGAAGGCGGCGCAGAGCGCCATCGAGAAGGCCTGCCACGCCAAGACCGGCCTGCGCTGCGACGTGGTGACGCTCTACGCCGGGGGGGCCTACCACCTGTACCGCTAC
>JAUHVS010000383.1 GCA_030424955.1 bacterium
GGGCGCGCTGGCGCAGGATCTGGGGGCGGGTGGGGGGCGCGGATCGCGCGGTCTCAGATCGCAGGGTCATGGGTCGATCACCAGGCGCAGGCCGATCAGGGGAGAGGGGCGGGTGGGGTCCCAGGTGAGGCGCCTGGCGCAGGGATCGCCCTGCAGGGGCAGGGCGCTGCAGCCGCCGCGCACGTAGCAGGCGGCGGCGTCGTTGCGGGCGGCGGTCAGCGTCCACTCGAACACGCCGCTGACGATCTCGCGCATGCCGTAGGGCGACACGTCGGCGGCCACCCGCCCCACGGGGTGCAGGCCGAAGGGCGGCACGGCGTCCTCGGGCATGGGCGCGTCGCCCCAGGGCATGGGCCGGCCGTCCACGCCGCGGGCGGCCTTCTCCCACTCCGCGCTGGTGGGCAGGCGGTAGCGCACCCGCTCCTCGCGGGCGCGCCACTGGGCGTAGGCGTGGGCGTCGGCGAGGGTCACGCCGGTCACCGGGTGGTCGGGGTCGAAGGGCCCGAAGATCGCGGTGCCCACGGGGCCCCACAGGGCCGGGCCGCCCAGGCGCAGCCGCGGCGTGCGGGCGTGGGCCTGGGCGGGATCCACGGCGTGCAGGGCGTCGAGGTAGTGCTGCCACTCCCCGCAGGTCACCGGGAACACCGCCATCTTGAAGTTGGGCAGCCGCGCCCCGCGGGCGGGCATGCCGTCATCGGCCACCGGATCGCCCCCGTAGCGGAAGCGGCCGCCGGGCACCCACACGAAGTCCCGGCGGGGATCGTCGGGCCAGGCCACGTCGAGGTCCACGGGCTGGCCCCGGCGCACCAGGAAGGGCACCCGCACCTCGGCGCGGCGGTCCCCCAGCCGCACCACCCCGGCCCCCGCGGGCACGTTCGCCAGCTCCACCGGCGTGTGGCCGCGGTGCACCGTCTCGGGGGCGCCCCCCTCAAGGGGCTCGCGCAGCACGCGGGCCATGAGCCCGGCGGGCGCGGTGCGCACCCGCAGCGGGGCCCCCTGGCGCATCCAGCGGCTCACCTGGCCGTCGTCGTCGAAGCTCTCGAGCAGCCGCCGGCTCCAGCGCAGGCTCGCGGCGTCGCGGTCGCGCTCGGCGTGCAGGTAGCGGGTACGCAAGACCCGCAGCAGCCGGCCGCGCACCTCGGGCCGGCCGGCGTCCAGGGCGCGGCGGCTGCGGCGCACCACCTGCGCCACCTGGGCCTCGACCCCGACCGTCAGCGCCTGGGCCCGGTCCTGGGCCGCGCGGAGGGCCTGGCGGCGGGCCGGGGCCGGGCTGTGCTTCAGCTCCGCGCGCAGCGAGGTCACCCGGGCGCGCTCCTGATCGAGCTGGGCCTGGGCCTGCTCGAAGCCCCGCACGGCGTCGGCGGCCCGATCGGCGCGATCGGCCCACCAGGCGGCCTCGCGGGCGGCCAGCCGGCTCTGGTCCTGCCAGTTCGCCAGGGCCTCGGCCACCGCCTGCGCGCTGGCCTGCCGGCCCTCGGCCTCCATGGCCAGGGCCTGCATCACCACCAGGTCCAGGGCCTCGGGCACGTCCAGATCGGGCGCGGCGCGGCTGGGGGGCTCGGGGTTGCCCCGGCGCACCTTGCGCAGCACCTCGTTGATCTGGCGGCCCGTGAAGGGCGGGCGCTGGGCGAGCACGTGGTAGAGCAGCGCGCCCAGCCCGTAGATGTCGCTGGGCGGGCCCACGATCTCCTGCAGGCCCATGGCCTGCTCGGGGCTCATGTAGAAGGGCGTGCCGATCACCGAGCCCACCCGGGTCACCCGCCCGTCGGCCTTCGCGAGCACGGCGGTCTCGGGCACGTCCACCAGGTCGCTGGGATCGGGGTCGAGCTGGCGGGCCAGCCCGAAGTCCACCAGCAGCACCTCGCCCAGGTCGCCGATGAGCACGTTGGCCGGCTTCAGATCGCGGTGCACCACCTTGTGGGCGTGGGCGAAGGCCACGGCCTGGCACACGCGGCGCATCACCGTCACCAGCCGGTCGCGGCCGAACTCGGCGGCCAGGCGGCGGTCGCCGGCGGCCTTGCCCTTGAGCACGTCGCCCAGGCTCAGCCCCTCGACGGGCTTCATGGTGAAGAAGCGCTGGCCGCCCGGCAGCACGCCCATGTCGTACACGGGCAGGATGGCGGGGTGCTGCAGGCGGCCGGTGATGCGGGCCTCCATGATGAACCGGTAGCGGCTCAGCAGCTCCTCGGCGTGGCGGTCGTGCAGGATCTTCAGCGCCACGGGCCGCTGCAGCACCTCGTCCCAGGCCAGCGACACCCGGCCCATCGAGCCGCGGGCGATCTCCTCTTTGATGACGTAGCGGCCCGGCCCGTGGTCGAAGCCCAGGGGGCCCGTGTGATCGGCGCTGTCGTCGGGGCTGGCGATGGCGAGCACGGTGTTGCCGCCCACCGTCAGATCCTCGGTCATCTGGCCGATCAGCGTGTGGCCCGGGGGCTCGTAGGGCGTGGGCGCGGGGGGCGGCGGCGCCTCGGGGAAGGGGTTGATCTCGCTGAAGCCGTCGTCGTCGGCCAGCACCAGCCGGAAGCCCACGGCGTTGAGCGGGCAGGTGGCCAGCAGGGCGGCGCGCACCGTCAGATCGCACTCGCAGAAGGGCAGCAGCCAGCTCCCGCCGCGCAGCACCAGATCGCCGTGCACGCCCCGGGTGTACTCCCGGGCGGTGCCGGCGGTGTCGGCCACGCCGAACACGCTCTCGTCCTCGGGGGCGTGGCCCACCGGGTGGCACTGGGGGCGGCCGTCGAGGGCGTGGCAGAAGCTGGGCTCGGCCCGGTCGCCCCAGGGGTAGCGGTCGCCCTCGACGCCGCGGGCCGCCTTGGCCCACTGCAGCTCGGTGGGCAGGGCATAGCGCCGGCCATCGCGCGCCGATCGCCACGCGATGTAGGCCTCGACCGCGGCCGGCGTGAGGCCGACGGCCGGGTGGTCGGCGGTCCACCGGTGGCCCGCGGCGTCGGTGAAGGGCAGGGCGTAGCGGCCATCGGGCCCCGGCCGCCACAGGGGCCCCTCGGCCAGGAAGGGGCGCGGCGCGCAGTCGGCCGCGGCGGCGGGATCCTCGGCGGCGGCGGCGTTCAGGAAGGGCAGCAGCGCGCCCAGGGTGACCGGGTGGCGGCCGATGAGGAAGTCGGGCAGGTAGCTGCGGCCGGCGGGCAGGGCGTGGGCCTGCCAGGCCCTCGGGCCCGCGTCCCCCACCGCGAAGTGGCCCGCCGGGATGCGCACGAAGCCCGCGGGGGGCGGCTGCGGATCGAGGGTGACGGTCTGGGCCTCGCCGGGCGCCAGGCGCACCACGGTCTGGCACACCGGCGCGCCGTCGGCCAGCAGGCGCACCCGCCACAGGCCGGGCCGGACCTCGGTGAGGGGGGTGGGGGTCATCCCCATGGGCGCGGCGGGGTCCACCCGGCGCACGCCGTCCGCCAGGGTGATGGCGTCCAGCGCCACGGCCAGGTGCGCGCCGTCGGCGGCCTGCACAATGAGCTGGGCCAGGGCGGGCGGCGCCGGCTCAGTGGCGGACGCCAGGCTGGTCAGCCGGGCGCGCAGGGGGCCGACGGGCAGCTCGACGAGCCCCAGGGTGGCGTCCTCCAGGGCGCGGTGGTGCACCACCGCCAGCCCGTGGCGGGCCAGCTCATAGCCCGGCAGCAGCGCCAGGGCGGCCTCGAACTCGGCGTCGGCCTCGAAGAACCAGCGCTCGGCGTCCCCGCGCAGGGTGTCGGCGCGGGCCCGGGCGGCGGCGGTCTCGGCGGGGGCGGCGGGATCCCGGGCGCGGGCGGCCTGGATGTGCGCCTGCCGCAGGCGGCCCCGGGCGGTCTGGTGCCGGCGCGCCGCCTCGTGGGCGCGGGCGAGCTGGGCGTCCACGGCCTCGAGCCGGCGGGCCTCGGCGCGGGTGCCCTCGAGGTAGTCCTCGAGCTCGGCGGCGAAGGCGTCGGCGGTGAGCAGGCGCAGGGCGGGGTCCACCACCAGCGCGCGCTCGCACAGCGAGGCCAGCGCGGCCGGCACGTCGGCGCGGGCCCCCAGCGGCGCCAGGGTCTCGGCGCGCATCTTGGCCAGCACCTCGGTGCTCGACTTGCCGGCGAAGGGCGGGCGGCGGGCCAGCACTGCGTACAGCAGCGCCCCCAAGCCCCACACGTCGGCGGGCGCCTCGCAGGCCGGCAGCCCCTCGCCCAGCCGCTCGGGGGCCAGGTAGCCCAGCCCGCCGTTCACCACGTTCAGGCCGGCCCCCTGGTGGCGGGGATCGGTGAGCCGGCGGGCCCGGAACCAGCCGCCCAGCTGCACCTCGCCGTAGCGCCCCAGCCGCACGTGCCGGGGCCGCAGATCGCGGTGCACCACCCCGTGGCGGTGGGCGAACGTCAGCGCGCGGGCCACGTCCAGCACGCTCTCCAGCAGGCGCGGCAGGGCGACGGGCTCCACCAGCGGGGCGTCGGGGGCCGCCCGCTTCAGCCCCTTGATGAGCTCGTGCAGCGTGTGATCCCGCACGGCGGCGGTGGCGTAGAAGGGCGCGGGGCCGTCCAGCGCCAGCTCATAGATGGGCTGGATGATCGGGTGCTGCAGCCGGGCCTGCCGGCGCACGGCGGCCACGAAGCCGTGGGCGCCCAGGGGGGCGTCGGGGCGGTGGCGGTGCACCAGCAGATCGCGGCCCATCAGCCGGTCGCGGGCGGCGTGCACCGTGAAGAAGCGGGTCTCGGCGATGGCTGGGCCGAGCTGGAAGCGCGGCCCCTCGGCGAAGGGCTGGGGGGTGGTGAGGATGGCGACGGACGCGTAGGCGCTGTCGTTCCACGACCACGAGTCCTCCAGCGGCGGATCCTCGGCCAGGGGCGGCGGCTGGCCCTCGGGCACCGTGTGGTCCTCGTCCAGCGGCCCCCAGCTCCACTCCTGCAGGGACTGCGAGGCGTCGTCGCCCGACAGGGCGGCGCGGATCAGCTCCAGGGGGGCGCCCGGCGGCAGGGCGCGCAGCTCGGCCGCCTCACGGCCGGTGAGCAGGCCGGCGGTCATCCACTGGTGCAGGGCCCGGGGCCCCAGGGGGGCGCCCAGGCGGGCCACCTCGGCCTCGCCGCCCGGCGCGCGGTGCGCCAGGGCCACGCAGATGCGCTGGAAGTGGTCGGCGCGGTCGGACACCCGCCGGTCTCAGTACCGCGCCAGCGACTCGACGGCGCGCTCCACGTCGGGCACCTGGGGCAGGATGGTGTCCTCGAGGGTGGGGTGGTAGCCGACGAAGCTGTCGAGGGCCGCCAGCCGCCGCACGGGGGCGTCGAGCCACTCGAAGAGCTCCTCGCCGATGCGGGCGGCGATCTCGGCGCCGTAGCCCCACGCCTTCGTCTCCTCGTGCACCACCAGCGCCTTGCCGGTGCGCTTGACCGACTCGGCGATGGCCTCCCAGTCGTAGGGGTTCAGCGTGCGCAGATCGAGCAGGTGCACCGACACGTCCATGCGCTTCTGCAGCGCCCGCACGGCCGTGGTGCTGCGGTGCACCAGCGCCCCGTAGGTGATCAGCGTCAGGTCGTCGCCCGCCATGACATGCCGCGCCTTGCCGAAGGGCACCATGTAGTCGGCCCCCGGGTACGCGCCCTTGTTGTAGGTCTGGCGGTACAGGTGCTTGGGCTCCAGGAAGATCACGGGATCTTCGCAGCGGATGGCGGTGCGCAGCAGGCCGTTGGCGTCCTGCGCCGTGGACGGCATCACCACCCGCAGGCCGGGCACGTGGGTGAACAGGGTCTCGGCCGACTGGCTGTGGTAGGGCGCGCCGCCCTTCAGGTAGCCGCCGCTGGGCGTGCGGATGACCACCGGGGCGTCCCAGCCGCCGCCGCTGCGCCAGCGGGTGTTGGCCAGCTCGTTGCGGATCTGCTGGTAGGCCGGCCAGATGTAGTCGAGGAACTGGATCTCGACGACGGGCTTCAGGCCGCGCTCCGCCATGCCGATGGCGCGGCCCACGATGTTGGCCTCGGCCAGCGGGCTGTTGAACACCCGCTCGCTGCCGAAGCGCTGCTGCAGGCCGTGGGTGACCTTGAACACGCCGCCCTTGCCCTTGCACTCGTCGAGCACGGCCTCGCGGCTGGCGTCGGCGACGTCCTGGCCGAACACCACGATCCGCGGGTCCCGGGCCATCTCGTCGCGCAGGCAGGCGTTGAGCAGATCCACCATGGTGGTGGGATCGCCCTCGTCGGCGGGCGCGGTGTCGAACTCGGGGCCCGTGGGATCCACCGTGGG
>JAUHVS010000384.1 GCA_030424955.1 bacterium
GGGGCGGGGGCGCGCTGCGGACCGGTGGCGGCGCGCTGCGGACCGGTGGCGGCGGGGGCGCGCCCCGCATGGGCGGCGCCGGGGGCGCCGGGGCCGGGGTGTTCAGGCCGAGCCCGCCGATGTCGGACGGGACGTCGGGCAGCGCGAACAGGTCTTCATCGTCCAGGCCACCCCCGGCGGGTGGCGGCGGCGGCGCGACGGGCGGCTGCGCCATGCTGGGCATGGAGCCGGTGGTGGCGCGCGAGACCGCGGCCGCCTGCCCGTCCTGGTGGGCCACGAAGCTGTGGAGACACCGCGAGCACTTGATCTGCAGCCCATGGGCTGGGATCTGGGCAGGCTTCAGGTCGTAGTCGGCCTGGCACTTAGGACACGTGATTCGCATCGACTCCTCGTCGGCGTGGATCGCGGCCAAGGAGACCGCACTGGCGCTCGCGGTGCGTGATCGCGACGACCACGGTGCGCCGGGCGCCGTCATCCGCTCCCAAGGTGCGCTCCCTGACCCTGCGCGTTCATGCGCCGGGTGCGTTGGGCCGCTAACTCGGTCATGAGGCGCACTCTATCACCCGTTCTGGCGAGGGGCAAAAGCCCGATCGCGGCGCGTTCGGCCGCGCGGCGGCGTTGCCATCTGCTCGAATTTGCGACGGTTTTGGCCTTATCGTTCCTCTCCCCGGGGCAGGCCGGCGCGGTTGAGCAGGCCGCAGGCGGCGGCATCGGGGCGCTCATCCCCACGCAGATCCTCGACGGGCCGGCCGTTCAGCTGCAGGCGAACTGGCGCTGGCGCTTCCTCGATGGGCGGCTGTGGCTGCTCGCCGAGAGCGGCGTCATCCGCACCTCGCTGACGGCGGTGACCACGTCGGTGCCGCTGCCCGGCGGCGCGGCGCGGGTGCGCGGCGACGTGGAGCAGTGGAGCTTGCCGCTGCTGGGCGGTCTCGCCTGGCGGGCGCCGCGCGCCGACGGCGGTGGGGTCGAGCTCGATCTGCTGGCGGGCGGGATCATCGGGCGCACCCGCACGCTGACGAGCGCGTGGGGCGTCGGGCGGCCCTCGGCCTCCGTGGACGTGACGGTCGACCCCCTGCTGCGGGCGCGGCTGGAGTGGAGCTGGCCTGTGCGGCCCGGGCTGCTGGCCCTGGGCGGCGGCTGGCAGCAGCACCTGAGGCTGGGGCCCGCCCCAGAGACCGATCTGCGGGCCACGGGCCCGTTCCTGGAGGCGGCATGGCGCGTCTTGTTTTGAGTCGATGGGCCGGCGCAGGCCGGCGCTGGGTGCGCGATGGGCTGCTGTGGTCGCTGCTGGGGCTGGCCGCCGCGCTGACCGGCTGCGCCGACGCCCCCAGCCTGACGGCAGAGGCGCCGCTGTTCGTGTTCAGCAGCTACCCCGCCGCCGGGGCCACGGTGCTGCGCGATGATCTGACGGAGATCGCGTTCACGCTCTCCATCGATCTCGGAGAGCCCCGCCACGGGCGCCTGGAGGGGGCCAAGTTCTTCAGCCTGGAGGGCCCCAATGGCCCGGTGCAGGTGCTGCAGGAGGGCCTGACCAACGTGGCCTACGACAGCGACGCTCAGCTGCTGCGGGTGGTGCTGGGCAGCGATCTGCGCGACGGGCTCGCCACCGGCCGCTATGAGGCGCGGCTGGCCGCCGGGCTCATGACCGAGGCGGGCGAGGCGCTGCCGCTGGACTACGTGGTGCGGTTTCGGCTGATGGCCGCCCCGGTGGCGCCGACGCCCTGAAGGCGCGGGCCGGGCGGGGATCAGGCCCCGCGGGATCAGTCGTCGGCCAGCTCGGGCCGCGCGTCCTTGAAGCCCTTCGGCGCGAGCTGGACCGGGGTGGGGCCACCGGGCACGGGCGCCCAGGCCTCGCGGCCGCCGCCCTCGGGCCGGTACTCGAGCACCTCAACCCCCCGAAACCCGGAGAGCAGGTGCAGCCGCCGCCACAGATCGGCGTCGTCGCGGCCGTCGAGCACTTCAAGCAAGATGTCGGGCTGCTCAGGGCTGCGCATCCAGACCTGGAGCGTGACCGTGTCGGGGCTCCGCAGGATGCGCCCGCTGGTCTCGAAGGTCTGGCCACGCCAGATCATGCGGAATTGGTAGCGCTGGACATGCCGTTCCATACCGCGTGAAATCGCACGTCGCGTCGGGGTGCGCAAGCGACGCATGTGAAGGAGGTCTCGTGGCCCGCAGTGGGAGTCGTAGCCGAACGCGGGAGAAGCCTCCGCGCCGCTCGGATGAGCCGCTGAGCTTCGGCCAGCGGCTGTGGCGGGTGCTGTGGCGGCTGGCGCTGTTGATGGGCCTGGTCGGCGCCCTCATCGGCGTCGCGGGCTACAGCCACTACAGCCACGGCCTGCCCACGTTCAACCGCGACGACCACATGCCGCCCCAGATCTCGCGGGTCTACGCGGCGGACGGGACCCCCATCGCCGAGTTCTATCGCCAGCGGCGCACCATCGTACCCCGCAGCGAGATCCCCGAGGTGCTGGTGAAGGCGGTGATGGCCGCCGAAGACGCCGACTTCTTCCGTCACCAGGGCCTGGACTACCTCGGCATGCTGCGCGCGCTCTACAACAGCGCGCGGGCGGGCCGGGTCACGGGCTCGGGGTCCACCATCACCCAGCAGACGGTGAAGAACATCCTGCTGACCCAGGAGAAGTCGTTCCGCCGCAAGGTGCGCGAGATCATCCTCACGCGGCGCATCGAGAGCCGCCTGAGCAAGGACGAGATCCTCACGCTCTACCTCAACACCATCTACCTGGGGCATGGGCGCTACGGCGTGCAGGAGGCGGCGCGGTTCTACTTCGGCAAGGACGTCTCGCAGCTCGATCTGAACGAGGCGGCGATCCTGGCCGGGGTGATCCAGAGCCCCGAGCGGCACTCGCCGCGCAAGCACCCCGAGTCAGCGCGGCGGCGGCGGGCCTATGTGCTGGACCAGATGGTCAAGAACGACTTCATCACGGCGGCCCAGGCAGACCGAGCGCGCAGCGGCGATCTGGGCCTGCGCGAACCCAAGATCACCGTGGTGGATGACGCGCGGTGGTTCGTGGAGATCGTGCGCACGGAGGTGCTGCGCCACGTCGACGAGCGGGCGCTGCTCGAGGACGGGTTGGCGATCCAGACCACCTTGGATCTGCGGCGGCAGCAGGCGGCCCTGGCGGCGGTCCGCGCGGGGCTGCGGGCGGTGGACGCGCGGCAGGGCTACGACGATCCCATCGAGACGGTGGTGGGCGCGAAGGTCGCGGCCTGGCAGGCCAAGCGGCGCGCCGCGCTGAAGGACCAGCCGCCCCCTGCCGGCCGCGAGGTGCCCGCGCGGGTGATGAAGCGCGAGGGCGACGGCTACCTGCTGGACCTGGGCGTCGGGCGCGCGCACCTGCGGCTGGACGCGGCCCGCCGCCTGCACCCCGACGGCGTGCTGGCCCCAGGCGCGGTGTACGCGGTCACGATCCGCGCCAGCGGGCCCAAGCACCCCGAGGTGATGCACGCGGTGCTCGCCAACGGGCCGCAGGGCGCGATGGTGGTGCTCGATCCGCAGACCCGGGACGTGCTGGCCCTGGTCGGGGGCTGGGACTACACCGACTACCCCTACGATCGCGCGACCCTGGCGCGGCGTCAGCCGGGCAGCAGCTTCAAGCCCTTTGTGTGGGGGGCGGCCTACGCGAGCCGGCGCTATGCGCCGTCATCGATCATGGTGGACGCGCCCGAGACCTGGCAGCTGAGCCCGGGCAAGTGGTGGACGCCCAAGAACTACACCGGCAAGTACGGCGGCCCCATCAGCCTGCGCGACGCCCTGGCGAACAGCGTCAACAGCATCGCGGTCAAGCTGGCCAACGACGTGGGCATCAAGAACGTGCACGCCTTCGCGCAGGCGGCGGGCATCTCGTCGCCGCTGGCCAACAACCTGTCGCTGGCGCTGGGCAGCAGCGAGGTGACGGCCATGGAGCTGGCGAACGCGTACGCGACGCTGGCGAGCGACGGGCGCGGCGGGCAGCCGCGCTACGTGACCACCATCGCCGATCCCCGCGGCCAGGTGCTGTGGGAGGCCCGGGGCCAGGCGGAGGATGATCCGTCCGCAAAGGCCATCGATCCACGGGTGACCTTCCTGCTGCGCGACAGCATGCGCGCGGTGATCACCGACGGCAGCGGGCGCAAGCTCAAGGACTTCCCCCGCCGCGTGGTGGGCAAGACGGGCACGAGCAACAAGGCGGTGGACACCTGGTTCATGGCGATGCTGCCCGACGTGGTGGTGGCGACCTGGCTGGGCTTCGATGAGCCCCGGACGCTGGGGCGCAAGGAGTCGGGGGGGCGGGCCGCGGCGCCGGTGGCGAAGGCCTACCTGGAGATGGCCGAGCGGGTGGGCCCGGAGTGGCCTGAGGCGCCGGAGGGGGTCATCGAGCGGTTCATCGATCCCGCGTCCGGGCTGCTGGCCGCCGAGGGGGCCCAGGGGGTCTCGGCCTACTTCCTGGTGGGGACGGAGCCGCGGGAGTCGGCCACACCGGCGGGTCAGGTGGACGCCGACAACTTCATGTACGACCAGATGGGTGGGGCCGCGCCGCCGCCTGCGCCCACGCCCGTCGCGCCAGCGCAGGGGACGCCCGCCCCCGAGCCGCGGGCCCCGGCCACGCCGGCGCCGGTCGCGCCCGCGCGCATCGCCCCTTTGGCCGGCACGCCGGGGCGGCAGCCCACCCTCGGGGTGCCGAACGTCGGCCGCAGCGCGCTGCCGCCCTCGCTGGCGCCGGTGGCGCCGCTGTCGGCGCGGCCCGCGCCCGCACCTGAGCCCGAGCCTGAGCCCGAGCCGGAACCTGAGCCCGAGCCGGAGCCCGAGCCTGCGCGCGCTGCGACCCGCGCGGAGCGGGCGGCCCCGCGGCCCAAGCCCAGCCAGGCGCAGATCGGGCGCGGCGCCGACGATGACGACGACTTCACGTTTGATGAGGATCGGTTCGGCGAGGACAAGCCCTGAGGGGCCACGGGGCGGCCAGCTCAGGGGCCAGCCGGCTCAGGGGCCAGCCGGCTCTGAGGGGCCAACCGGCTCAGGGCCAGGGGGCGCCGGAGGCGGGGGTCACCGTGGGCTCGACGGCGGCCACGCTGCCCTCGTCGGTGACGCGCCAGCCCGCTTCGAGGCGGGTCCACACCTGCCGGCGGGTGCCGGTCTCAAGCCGCATGGTGGGCTCGCGGTACCAGCTCAAGCTCACCAGGGCGATGGCCTGGGTGTCGGCGGGCGTCCCGGGCGCGATCTGCAGCAGCTGCATGTCGGCCACGCGCACGCTGCCCGCGGACTGCCGCGCTTGCAGCCACGCCGCCGCGCGATCGGGGGCGACCCAGCGCGAGGCGGTCTGCCAGTCCCCCCAGCGCTGGTGCTGGTTGTAGGCCTTCACGGCCTCGGCGAGGTCCTTGTCTTTGTCGGCGGGGCGGCCGGCGCAGGCGACCACCAGGGCGAGCAGCAGGGGCGAGAGGCACAGGGCAAAACGAACCATGATGTCAGGCCTTTCGGCGTAGGACCCGCATGAGGCGCGCCTTGTCCTCTGCATTGAACTCCCGTGTCAAGACCAGGGCCGCCAGGTAGGCGACGCCCACGGCGATCGCGGCGGCGATGCCCGTCACCTTGCCCAGGCCATCGGGGAGCAGCCGGCCCACGGCCACGAGCCCCGCGCCGACGGCCAGGATCCGCACAGTGGTGCCCAGGGGCAGGGGCGGGCCGTAGCGCTTCGCGAGCATCACGAGGCCCAGGCCCAGGCCCACGGTGAAGGCGATCAGGCTGGCCTGGCCCGTGCGGATCAGCAGCTCGGCCTGGGTGGTGGCCGTGGGCAGCAGCAGCCAGTACAGGCCCGCGGCGACGGCGACGGTCACGGCGCCGATGGCCAGGGCGGAGGCCGCGCGGCCCGCCGACATGAGCAGGGTGTTGACGACGTTGAACAGGGCAAAGGCGAAGTAGGCCGGCGCGAGCCACGCGAGGGCGAGGGCGGCGTCGGCGTACTTGGGCGGGAGCAGGCCGACCACGGCCGAGGGCACCGCGGACAGCACGACCGAGGCCGCGCCCACCAGGATCATCGAGTAGCGCAGGGTCTGGCGGATGTAGAGCCGGGTGCGCTCACGGTCGGCCGCGAAGGTGGCCTCGCTGACCATCGGGAAGACGACGAAGGTGATGGCGATGGTGGCCTGCCAGGGGA
>JAUHVS010000385.1 GCA_030424955.1 bacterium
TCCGTAGTTGGACAGGCTGGCGAGCCACCAGTCCAGATCGGCCGCCTGGACCTGCAGGTGTTCGGAGGCATAGCGGTCGGAGACGTCGACCGCCTCCTCGCAGCTTGAGACCAGCATGATCTCTCCGTAGTCGCGCCACGCAGCGGCCGCGTTCTCCGCGTTGAAGGCCGGGAGGGTCGCGATCAGATCGGGCACCAGCTCCGCCACCTTCTCGGCCAGCGCGTAGTCGCTGTGCCCATAGTCGGTGCCTTCGCGGCTCACGAACTCCTCGATGACGGCGTCCAGCGCATCAGCCGACAGCTCGCGCCAGGGGATCACGACGGCGTCGGTGCTCATGGGTGCGTCTCCGATGGGCGGGCCGCCGCGGGCTGCGGATCGAGCTCCCCCGACTGCACGGCCCACAGGCGGGCGTAGGTGCCGCCGAGCGCCAGCAGGTCGCCGTGGGTGCCCCGCTCAGTGATCTGGCCGGCCTCCATGACCACGATCTGGTCGGCGTGCCGGATGGTGCTGAGGCGGTGCGCGATGACCAGGGTCGTGCGGCCCTGCACGATGCGCGCGAGGGAGCGCTGGATGGCCACCTCGGTCTCGTTGTCGACGGCGCTGGTGGCCTCGTCGAGCACCAGCACGGGCGGATCCTTGAGCACCGCGCGGGCGATGCTCAGGCGCTGGCGTTGGCCGCCACTCAAGGTCACGCCGCGCTCCCCGACCGCGGTCTGGTAGCCCTGGGGCAGCGCCTCGATGAAGGGGGTGGCCTCGGCCGCCTGGGCCGCCGCCTCGACCGCCGCGTCGCTGGCGTCGGGGCGGCCGTAGGCGATGTTGTCGCGCACGCTCCCGCTGAACAGGAACACCGACTGGCTCACCAGGCCCACCGCCTGCCGCAGGCTCTGCAGGTCGCAGGTGGCGATGTCGTGGCCGTCCACGGTGATGCGCCCGGACTGGGCGTCGTGCAGCCGCAGCAGCAGCCGCACCAGGGTCGACTTGCCGGAGCCCGTGGGGCCCACGATGGCGGTGGTCTGGCCCGCGGGCAGCGTGAGGTGGAAGTCCTGCAGGATGGGCGCGCGATCGGGGTACGCGAAGCCCACGCCCTCGAACACGACCTCGCCGGAGAGCTCGGCGGGCAGCCGCGCGCCGCCGCCGGTGATGCGGTTGGGGGTGTGCAGCAGGCCGAGGATGC
Organism: bacterium; assembly: GCA_030424955.1. Taxonomy (GTDB): domain Bacteria; phylum Myxococcota_A; class Bradymonadia; order UBA7976; family UBA1532; genus JACKDL01. Next base: position 1,175 of record JAUHVS010000385.1, read on the forward strand.
GGGCGGTGGACGCCATGGCGCGCTGGTACTGGTCCAGGGTCTCGCCGAGGCGGGTCAGCGGCCAGAGCAGCCGCTGGGTCAGGAACACGAGCACCGAGTACGAGCCCACCGCCATCTCGCCCTCGCCCGCCAGCTTGCCGCCGTAGACCAGCGTGGCGGTGAAGCCCACGACGATGGCCATGCGGATCAGCGGGATGAAGGCCGAAGACAACCGGATGGCGTCGGCGTTGGCGGCCCGGTACTCGGCGCTCAGGGCGTCGATGCGGGCGACCTCGGCGGCCTCGGTGGTGAAGCTCTTGATGGTCTCGATGCCCCCCAGGTTGTTCGCCAGCTGGCCGTTCACGGCCGCGGCGCGGGCCCGCACCGTGCGATAGCGCGGGCCGATGCGCGCCTGGAAGCGCAGGGAGCCCCAGAGGATGATGGGGACCGGGAGCATCGCCAGCACCGCGATGCCGGGCGACAGCGCGAAGAAGACGCCGCTGACCACCACGACGGTGGTGGCGATCTGCAGGATCTGGTTGGCGCCCCCATCCAAGAAGCGCTCGAGCTGGTTGACGTCGTCGTTGAGGACGCTCATCAGCTCGCCGGTGCTGCGCTGCTCGAAGAAGGCCATCTCGAGGCCCTGCACGTGGGCGTAGGCGTCGAGGCGCAGCTCGTGCTGGAGCTGCTGGGCCAGGGTGCGCCACAGCACGCCGAACAGGTACTCGAACAGCGACTCCAGCCCCCACACCAGCACCGTCAGGCCGGCCAGCACGAGCAGCTGGTGGTACAGGTCGACCACGCCGAACCGCGCGAGCAGCGAGTGCTGCTTCTCGACCACGGTGTCGACGGCCATGCCGATCAGGGCCGGCGGGGCGAGGTCGAAGAGCTTGTTGAGGACCGAGCAGGTGGCGGCGGCCCAGACGTGCCGCCGGTGCCCCTGCGCGTAGCGCCACAGCGCGCTGAGCGGCCGCGCGGCCACGTCGGGGGGCGCGGTGGCGTCCGCGGGTGCGTGCACGTCGGGGGCCCCCGCGCTCACCGTCAGTGGACCTGGGTGCCCGGCTCGGCGGTCTGCGGCTGGGCCGGCTGGGTCCAGCGGGCCTCCAAGGCGTCCACCTCGGCGCTGGCGGTGGCCCGGGTGGCCTGGCTGTCGCCGTCGGGCAGGGCGTCCAGCCGGGCGCTGAACTCCACGAGGGCGCCGTCGAGCCGGCCGAGGTGCCGCGCCAGGCCCATGCGCTCCGCGAAGCGCCGCGCGCGGGCGAGATCGGCCACCGCGGCGGTGGCGTCCCCCTGCCCGGCGTAGGCGCGGGCGCGGTCCTCGTGCAGCCGCAGCAGCGCGAAGCGGTCGCGGGCCCGAGCGCGGATGTCGAGGACCTCCTTGAAGATGTCGACGGCCTCGGTGAAGCGCTGCTGGTCGAGGGCGCAGCGGCCGACCTCCTGCCACGCGTCGGCCCACTGCACGGCGGCCTGGGCCTTCTTGAAGGCGTCGGCCATCGGGCGCAGGCGCTGCTCGGCCTCGGCGGGCTGGCCGGCGCGGCGCTGGATGCCCGCCGCGGCCACCTCGACGATGTGGGCGGGCATGCGCACGGACTGGAAGGCCGCGGCGGCCTCCCGCAGGCGGTGCATGGCCTGATCCAGCTCACCCAGCTCGCCGTGCACGAAGGCGCGGGTCATGCGGGCCGCGGCGGCCGGCCGGGGATCGCCCGCGGCGTCCGCGAGGCGGATGGCCTCGTCCAGCACGGCGACGGCCTGGGCGTGGTCGCCCTTCTCGAAGTGCAGGCGCCCGACCCGCAGGCCGCCCAGGGCCACGTGGCCCTCGTCCTTGACCTCGCGGAGCGTGGCGACGGCGGCCTGGAGGGTCTCGAGGGCGCCGTCGATGTCGCCCTCGAGGACCGCCGCCTCGCCCTGCAACAGCGAGATGCGCGCCAGGGTGCGGGGCTGCTTGCCGTCGGCGAGGAGCTGCTCGGCGAGGTTGAAGGCCTGGCGGGCCTCGGTGGGCAGCGCCAGGGCCAGCCGCACCTCGCCCAGCCGGCCGAGCGCCTCGGCGGCCGCCACGGTGCGGCCCAGCCGCTGACCCGCCGCGGCGGCGGCCTGGAACGCCTGATCGGCGAGCTGGACCTTGCCGGTGGCGCCCGCGACCTGGCCCATCTCCATGGCCGTGCCGAACAGCCGCGCGAGGGCGAGGCGGTACGGGGTCTTGGCGCCCAGCACGGGCAGCATGCGGCGGAAGCCGGCCTCGACCCGCTGGGGGTTGCCGGTGCCCAGCAGCAGCTGCTCCACCATGCGGGGCCGCTGGCTGGCGCGGTCGAGGTACCAGACCCGGTCGGCCACCTGCCAGATGGCCTGGGGCTGGTACTGGCTCATCAGCGCGTCCCGCAGGCCCCCGGCCGCCTCCGCCGCGCCCTCGGGCGAGAGCCGCTGGCGCAGGGCCTCGGCCAGCCGCGCGTCGGTGAAGCGGAAGACGGGGTGCAGGCCGTCGGGCAGGTCGGCCCACAGGGTGCGCTCGGTGGGCACGGCCCCGTCGCAGCCGCCCACCACCTGGCCCTCGAGCTCGAACTCGTCGTCGTGGAGCAGGTCCTCGACGTCGTCCTCGCTGAGGCCCATGAGGGTGCCCACGGCGAAGCCGTGGAAGCTGTGCCCTTCGAGGGCGGCGCGGGACAGGATCGCGGTCGCCTCGGCCAGGGCGGGCAGCTGCCCGTCGGCGGCGTACCCCGCGCTGAGCTGGGCGCCCGCGTCTGCGGCGGGCGCGCCGTCGTCCCCGATGAGGGCGGTGAGCCAGGCCTGCGCCAGGCCCAGGGCCAGCGCGGGCCGGCCGGTGGTCTCGCAGGCGGCCGCCAGCGCGGCGCCGTGGCCGGCCGCGTCGCCAAAGGCCGCGGCCCACAGGGCGTCGGCGCCCTTGGCGTCCAGCGCGGGCAGCGTGATCTCGGTGAGGATCTCCCGGCTGCGGGCGTCGGCCAGGAGCTCGGTGAGCGCGGAGTCGTCGCCCGGATCGCTCGGGGCCGCCACCACCAACAGGGCGTTGCGATCCGGGGCGGGCTCCATGAAGAGGGGCAGGCCCAGCATCACCGAGCGGGACTGGATGTGCGCGTCGTCCAGCAGCAGCGCGACGGGCACGCTGTCCCCCACCCGGCCCAGCAGGCCCACGCGATCCTCGCCGAAGCGCAGGTTGGGCAGGGCCTCCTTCAGCTTGGCCTCGAGGGGGCTGCGGTGGAGCATGGGCTCCAGCACCTCGCCCAGGGCGTCGCGGGCCGACACCAGCACGGGCGGCACGAAGGCGTCGGCCCCGTGGGCGCCCAACAGGGCGCGGCGGGCGGCGGCGAGCACGGTGGAGCGGCCCGGGCCGCGCACACACACCACCTGCACGCCCTGGCCGAAGCGGCCGACGATGGTGTCCACCGCCCCCGCCAGGTCGGCGAAGGCCCAGGGGCGGCTGCGGGCCGTGAACGCCCACGCCTCGGCCCCGCCGCTGCCACCAAAGGGCGGCTTGTCGCCCGTCTTGCCGAGCTCGTCGAGCAGGGCGAGCCACGCCTGCCGGAGCACGAACTCGGGCAGGCGGCTGTCGGGCTGGGCGGCGTAGACCGCGTCCTCCACGCGCTGCGGATCGCCGCCATCCAGGGCGCTCGCCCCCGCCGCCTGCAGGCCGGCCAGCAGATCGGCCCACGCGGCCTCGGCCACGGCGGCGGGCAGCTCGGCGCGCACCCGACGCTGGGCGGCCTGGAGCGCAGGGGTGAGCCGGTCCGCGGTGTGCGTGCCAGCAGCGGCCAGGGTGGTGACGACGGCGTCCACGGTGGCGGTGTGGGTCACGGGATCCTCCTGTGTGCGAGACCGCTCGCAGTACCAAAGGGGCGCGGGGGGTGCAAGCCGCGCGGACGCGGCGCTATCGTGCCGCCCCGCCCACCCGAGGAGGTCGCCCGTGGCAGCTGCCGATCCCATCGTCCGCGTGGCCGTCGATACGGGCGGCACCTTTACCGATCTGGTGGCCCGGCGGGCCTCGGGGGCGGTGTGGCGGGCGAAGGTGCCGTCCACCCCCGATGACCCGGGCCGCGCGATCCTGGCGGCCCTGGCGCAGCTCCCGGAGGCCGCGCCCGCTGCCCTGCGGCACGGCACCACCGTGGCCACCAACGCGCTGCTGGAGCGGCGGCTGGCGCGGGTGGTCTTGGTCACGAACGCCGGGTTCGAGGACGTGCTGGCGCTGCGGCGGCAGGCGCGGCCGGATCTGTACGCGCTGCACCCGGCCGTGCCGCCGCCGGTGGTGCACCGCGACGACGTGGTGGGCGTGGGCGGGCGCCGGGACGCCAGCGGCGCGGTGCTCCAGGCGCTGCCGGATCTGGCCCCCTGGATCGAGGCGCACCGGGCGACGCTGGCGGGGGCCGAGGCCTTCGCGGTGTGTCTGCTGCACAGCTACGCCGACGGCAGCGACGAGCGGGCCCTGGGCGCCGCGCTGGCCGCCGCCTTTCCCCAGGCGCCGATCACCCTGAGCCACCGCCTGGCGCCGGTGTTCCGCGAGTACGAGCGCGCCGCGACGGCGGCGGTCAACGCCGCCCTGAGCCCGCTCATGGCGCGCTACCTGGCGCGGCTGGCGGAGGGGCTCGGGGGGCGCGCGCTGTGGGTGATGGGATCCGCCGGCGGGCTCCTGCCCGGTGAGGTCGCGGCGGCAGGCCCGGTGCACACCGTGCTCAGCGGCCCGGCCGGGGGCGTGCGCGGGGCCTGGGCGGTGGGCCAGCGCTGCGGGGCCGATCGCCTGCTGGCCTTTGACATGGGCGGCACGAGCACGGACGTGTCGGTGGTGGCGGGCGCGCTGCAGGCGGCCGAGGATGGGCACCTGGCGGCCCACCCGCTGCGCGTGCCGCTGCTGCCCATCGAGACGGTGGGCGCGGGGGGCGGGTCCATCGCGTACCTCGACGCGGGCGGCGCGCTGCGGGTCGGCCCAGCGTCGGCCGGGGCGGTCCCGGGGCCGGCGTGCTACGGCCGCGGCGGC
>JAUHVS010000386.1 GCA_030424955.1 bacterium
CCCGCAGCTCGCCACGCGGCCGGCCGGTGGCTTCGTGGTCACCTGGTACGACACCCGCGACAACCAGGCCGAGATCTACAGCGCGGAGCTGAGCGCCCTCGGCGTGCGGCAGAGCGATCTGCTGCGGATCACCCAGGACAACCGGGCGCAGACCGTGCCCGCCCTGTGCGCCACCGACGACGGCACCTTCGCGGTGGCGTGGATGGATCGGCGCTCGGGTGACGACGAGATCTACGTGCAGCGCCTCGACGCGGGCGGGGTGCCCCGGGGCGCCGCGGTGCGGGTGAGCCAGGACCCGAGCACGTCGTTCCTGCCGTCGGTGGCCTTCTCGGGCGAGACCTTCGGGCTGGTCTGGTACGACGGCCGCCACGGCGAGCCGGAGATCTACTTCGCCCGGGGGCCGCTGGGCTGCCCGGTGGACTGAGGGGGCCGCGAGGGGCGGCGGGCCTCGGCGCGGCCGCTACTCGCTGCCGTCGTCGCCGGGCGCCCGCTCGGTGGGGCTGCCGTCGTCGGGGCGCCCAGCGGCCTCGGCCTCCGCCTCGGCCTCGGCCTCGCCCGCACCGGCGGCGGTGCCGGCTGAGGCGCGCCCGCCGGGGCGCTGGCGGAGGGCGGCCGCGTGGGCCGCCTCGTCGCCGCCCAGGGGCACTTCGAAGAGCACGTGCGCGCTGGGCTCGCGGACCCAGCTGGCCGCCTCGGCGGTGACGCGGAAGCGGGTGCCGATGCCCTCACTGCGCTGGTCGAGGGTGCCCTTGCGGGCCAGATCGTCGTACTCGACCCGGCCGATCTTGAAGGCGCCGCGGGTGGCCGACACCACCCACGCGATGTAGGCCCGGGTGCCGGGGGCGCGGCGCCACGGCTCAGGGACGCTGCGCATGGCCAGGGTGAACCGGCGGGCGCGGCCGGTGACCTGCTCGACCCCCAGCTCGCCCTCGAAGGGGACGTGACCGAACTGCCCGTGCACCGGGTAGACCGTGGGCCCGCAGGCCACCGCGAACCAGAGCGGCGCGGCCAGAAAGAGCTGTCTCCAACGCACAGGCGTCGCACTCCTCATCACAGCACAGGTCAGGAGACCAGCGGGGCTGGTCCGCAGGGGCCGCCGCGCCGAGGCGCAGGGCCTGCTCCGGACCATATAGCACGAATCGCGGTGAGGGCCCGCTCCCTGCAGACCGGGCGCGGCGGCTGGCCAGCCGGCTGGCCGCGCTGGCTGCCCGGGGAGCCGGGTTGATTTCCCGCAGACCCATCGCCATAGTCCGCGCCCTTCGCCCGGGAGGTGCCGATGTCCACGCCTTTGCTCCCGCTCACCGCGATCCTCCTCGACCAGCCCAGCACCAACAAGGCCGAGGTCTTGCGCGCGCTCAGCGAGGCCCTCGAGGGCGCCCTGCGCGCCGAGGGGGTGCTCGCGCCCGGTGGGGACCCGCTGCTCCTCGCCGTCCAGTCGCGGGAGGCCGACCGGGCCACCGCCTTGGGCCGCGGCTTCGCCTGCCCGCACGTGCGGCTCGATGAGCTGTCGGCGCTGGCGGTGGGCATCGCCGTGCTCCGCACGCCCATCGAGTGGGCGCCGGGCAGCGTGGTGGAGTGGGTCGCGATGGTGGCCGCCCCCCAGGCCGAGCCGGCGGCGGCGCTGAAGACCATGGGGAAGCTCGCCGAGCTGGCCCAGGCCGTCGAGGTGCGGCCGTTCCTGCGTCAGGCCCGGGACGCCAGCGAGGTGCGGCGCTGGCTGCAGACCAAGCTGCGGGCCGACGACCGGGCGCTGACGGCGGCCGACATCATGCGGCCGTCCCTCGGGCAGATCGGGCCCGACACGCCCGTGCCCGAGATCACCCGCCGCATGGGCGCGCTGAACCTGGACTGCGCGGGCATCACCGACGGCGACCGCCAGCTGGTGGGCCAGGTCACGGCCGACGCCCTGTTCACGCTCGGGATGCCGGACTTCTTCCGGCAGCTGAAGAGCGTGTCCTTCATCGCCCAGTACGACCCCTTCGAGAAGTACTTCCGTAAAGAGTCGGGGCTCACCGCCCGCGACGTCATGACCACCGACGTGGCGAAGGTGCCGGCGACGGCCACCATCCTCGAGATCGTGCACCTGCTCAGCGTGCGCGGTTACCCCAAGGTCTTCGTTGTCGACGAGAGCGACGGCCTGATCGGCGTCATCGACCGCATCCGCGTGGTCGACCGCCTGTTGAACCTGTAAGCGCGAGGGTCAGCACGTGATCGGCTCCCTGGTCATCTTCGGTATCACCTACCTGTTCATCGCCACCGAGAAGCTCGACAAGACGGCGGCGGCGCTGCTCGGCGCGAGCGCGGCCATCATGCTGGGCCTGCTGCCCTACGAAGAGGCGCTGCGCGCGGTCGACCTGAACGTCATCTTCCTGCTCGTGGGCATGATGCTGGCGGTCAACATCATGGCGGGCACGGGGCTGTTCGAGTGGATCGCGGTGCGCATCGCGCAGCGGGCCAACGGCAACGGCATGGTGATCCTGTCGGCGTTCCTGGTGGCGACCGCCGTGCTGTCGGCCTTCCTCGACAACGTCACCACCGTGATCCTCATCGCGCCCATCACCATCCTGATCTGCGAGATCCTGGTGCTGCCGGCGATCCCGTTTTTGATCCTCGAGGCCCTGGCCAGCAACATCGGCGGGGCGGCGACGCTGGTGGGTGATCCGCCCAACGTCATCATCGCGAGCCAGACCGGCCTGAGCTTCAACCAGTTCATCGTGAACCTGGGCCCGCCGGTGCTGGTGATGCTGGTGGGCGGCGTGCTGATGGCGCGCTTCTTCTTCCGCGACCTGATGGTGGTGGACGAGGCCAACAAGGCCCACATCCGCCGGGCGCGGCCTGAGCTGGCCATCCTGGACGCGAAGAAGCTGCGCCGCGCGCTGGCGGTGTTCGCGCTGATCCTGGTGGGCTTCTTCGCCAGCCACGCGGTGGGCATCGAGCCCGGCATCATCGCCCTGAGCGGGGCGCTGATCATGGCGCTGGTCACCCGCACCGACCTGCACCACGCCCTCGAGAAGGTGGAGTGGAACTCGGTGTTCTTCTTCATCGGGCTGTTCATGCTCATCGGCGCGCTGGAGCACAACCACGTGTTCGAGGCGCTGGGGCACCAGATCGTGAAGTTCACGGCGGGCAACCTGCTGCTGACGGTGATGGTGGTGCTGTGGTTCAGCGCGGTGTGCTCGGCGGTGGTCGACAACATCCCGCTGGTCATCGCGATGATCCCGCTGCTCCAGCGGGCCATCATCCCCGACTTCGCCGTGCAGATGGGCCTCGAGATGGGCTCCGAGGCGCTGCGGCTGCAGGTGGCCGAGCCGCTGTACTGGTCGCTGGCCCTGGGCGCCTGCCTGGGCGGCAACGGCTCGCTCGTCGGGGCCTCGGCCAACGTGGTGGTGGCGCAGATCGCGCGGCGCAACAACTACCCGCTGACCTTCATGGCCTTCACCCGCTACGGCGCGCCCACCATGCTGGGCACCCTGGTCATCGCGAGCGGTTTCCTGTACCTGCGCTACTTCCTGTAGCCGGCCGCGCCCCCGGGCGGCGTGCCCCGCAGCCCCCGAGGTGATCCCCGTGGATGACGCCGCCGCCCCGCCCGCCCTCTCCATCGCCGATCGGCTCGCCGACGCCACCGACCTGTTGGAGGCGGTGCGCGCCAACCGTGGGCTGCTCGCCGACGTGGATCCCGATCTGCGCGCCCGCTTCCTCATCGCCGCGGGGCAGGTCTCGCGGCCCGACCGCACGGCGCGCAAGGCCCTGGCGCGGGCGAAGCTGCGGGGCGAGAAGCGCGCCCGCAAGGCCGACGACCAGGCGCTGCTCGACCAGACGGGCATCCGCCAGCTGCGGGCGAACCCCATCTTCGAGACGCCCCGGCACCAGGCCCGGCTGACGGGCGCCGCCCCCGTCGGCCAGCTCCCCGATCCGCAGGCGGCCGAGGCCGCCGAGCCCCACGGGGCCGAGCCCGCGGGCGCCCCGCCCCCGGTGGGCGAGGTGAGCGAGCCCCGGCTCTGCTACGTGTGCCGGGCCCCCTACACCCAGGTGCACGGCTTCTACGACCAGCTCTGCGTGCCCTGCGGCGACTTCAACTTCAGCAAGCGCAGCCCCCACGCCGATCTGCGCGGCCGCGTCGCCCTGGTGACCGGCGCGCGGGTCAAGATCGGCTACCAGGCCGCGATCCTGCTGCTGCGCTCGGGCTGCCAGGTCATCTGCGTGACCCGCTTCCCGAAAGACGCCGCCCGCCGCTACGCCGCCGAGGCCGACTTCGGCGACTGGGGCCACCGCCTGCAGATCTACGGGGTGGATCTGCGGCACACGCCCAGCGTCGAGGCCCTGTGCCGCAGCCTGCTCAAGTCCTTGGATCGCTTGGACTATCTCATCAACAACGCCTGCCAGACCGTGCGGCGGCCGCCGGGCTTCTACGCGCACCTGATGCCGCTGGAGCTCGAGGCCGGCCAGCTCAGCGAGGCGGCGCAGGGGCTGCTGCGCGATCACCGCGAGGCCACGCCGGGCGAGGGGGCGCTGGTGCTGGGCGAGGGGGACGCCTCGGCGGCGCTGAGCCAGTTTGAGCTGGTGGCCGGCGACTCAGATCGCGGCAGCCACCTGTTCCCCGAGGGTGAGCTGGACGCCGATCTGCAGCAGGTGGATCTGCGCGAGGTGAACAGCTGGCGGCTGAAGCTGGCGGACGTGTCGGCGGTGGAGCTGCTGGAGGTGCAGCTGGTCAACGCGGTGGCGCCCTTCATCCTCAACGCCCGGCTCAAGCCGCTCATGCAGGCCGTGCCCACCAACGACGCGCACATCGTCAACGTGTCGGCGATGGAGGGGCAGTTCTACCGGATCTTCAAGACCGACCGGCACCCGCACACCAACATGGCCAAGGCGGCGCTCAACATGCTGACCCGCACCTCGGCCATGGACTACGTGGAGGACGGCATCCACATGAACAGCGTGGACACCGGCTGGGTGACCGACGAGGACCCGGCGGCCCACGCCGAGATCAAGCGCACGATGCACCGCTTCCACCCGCCGCTGGACATCGTGGACGGGGCCGCGCGCATCGTCGCGCCCATCTTCGATGGCCTCGCGACGGGCGAGCCGGTGTGGGGTCAGTTCTTGAAGGACTACGTGCCCACCGACTGGTAGGCGGGCGGGGGGCCCAGGGCGGGCCCCACCGGGGCGGCTACCAGAGCGGGATCTCGAGGCGGATGCCGAACTGGGTGTCGTCGCGGTCGCTGAAGCGCGAGGCGCCCACGGTGACGGCGACGTCCTTGTACTGCACGCCGGCGCGCACGCCGAACTGGTCGCTGCGGGTGCCGTTCATGCTGTTGGACTGGTAGTCGGCGCCGCCCAGCAGCACCCAGTCGGGGTTGAGCCGGTAGCCCGCCAGCAGATCGGCGTTGGCCTTGGTCATGTCGCCGCCCTGCAGCTGGGCGCCGCCCTTGAGGCGCGCCGCCACGTTGCCCACCGCGTACTCGAAGGTCGCGTCGAAGTTGTGGGCGTACTCGGCGTTCTCCTCCATCCAGTCGGCGCGGTACTGCAGGGCGAAGGACTTGAACTCGTTGGGGTTCTGGTAGCCCAGGTTGGCCCCCAGCGACTCGAAGCGGCCGGCGGTGAGGTTGGCGTTGGCGTTGGCGCCGGCGGTCCAGTTGCCGAACTCGCCCTGGGTGGTCAGGCCCAGGGTGGTGATGCCCTGCTTCATCTCGAGGTCGAGCTCGTTGCGGAAGGCGCCGGTGGTGAAGTCCAGGCCCGCAGTGAGGCTCTCGGTCTGGCCGTTGCGGGTCTGCAGGCCGAAGTTGGCGTTGGTGTTGCCGCCGCCCAGGCCGGTGAGGCCCAGGTTCATGCCGGCGGTCTGATCGCCACCCTGCACGTTGCGCTGGTTGGCGTTCAGGGTCAGGCCATCTTGCTTGTAGTCGATGGACTGCTGCTGGAAGGCGTTGCCGTCGGCGTCCTGGCCCACGCCGGTGGTCTGCTTCAGGGCGCCGTCCTGGGTGACCGACGACAGGTCGAGGCCGAAGGCCCCGCTGTTGGGGTCGAGCCAGCCGCTGACCTTCTTGTGCTCACCGTCGGAGCCGAGCCGCACGTTGGCCTCGACCTTGCTCTCGGTGGCGCC
>JAUHVS010000387.1 GCA_030424955.1 bacterium
GCCGCGGATGCGGGCGTCCGCGCGGACGCCACGCCCACGTGCCAGCCGACCCTGCGCGTGACGCCCCCGCGGGTGCTGTTTGAGCGCATCCCCGCTGACGCGGTGGGCTCGCAGACCCTCACGCTGCAGAGCAGCGGCGACTGCCCCGTGTCGCTGACGGGCGTGATCATGTCGGGCCACCCGGCCTTCGCGCCCTTCCTGAACGGCCGGGACGTGCAGCGCGATCCCGACGCCCTGGCGGACCCTGACCGGGACGGCGCCCCGGGCCTGGCCCCGGGCGCGACGGTGTCGCTGGTGGTCAAGCTGGACGGTCGCCGTGCAGCCGACGCCGACGGGCCCTTTGAGGCCAGCCTGGTGGTGCGCACGCCCGGCAGCGCGCACCCCATCGCCCTGCTCGGCAACCAGGGGCCGTGCCTGCGGATCACCCCCAGCCCACTGGACTTCGGCGCCGTGACCCTGGGCGACGGGCACACCGCCTCGCTGACCCTGCAGAGCTGCGGCACGGCCCCCGTCGCCATCAACGCGATCACCCTGGACGCCGCCGGTGGCGACTTCTCTGTCGAGCCCCTCGACGCGCCTGAGCTGCCAGCCATGGGGGCCGCCGGCGGGTCGCGCAGCCTGCGCGTGACGCTGCAGCCCAGGCGCGCGGGCACGCACCGCGGCACCCTCACCCTCGAGAGCACCGATCCGGCGGCCCCGGCCCACACCGTCCAGCTGCTGGGCAGGGCGCTGGCCCGGCCCTGCCCCGTCGCGGTCATCAGCCCCATCGACGAGGTGCAGCCCGCCGGCGCCGTCTTCTCGCTCGACGGCAGCCGCTCCACGAGCCCCGTGGGCACCGTTGACACCTACACGTGGCGGGTCACCGAGCGCCCGGCCGGCAGCGCCGCGGCCCCCATGGAGGCGTACTTCAACCCCGCGCAGCCCGCCGATGGGGGCCGCGCCGACGCCCCGGGCACCCCTGAGGCGCTGCTCTTCGCCGACGTCCCGGGCCGCTACACCGTCGAACTCGAGGTCGCGGACAACGCCGGCCTCAGCTCCGCGGACTGTGGCCAGAACGACCAGGTGACGCTGCTCGCCGGCGCCCCGGCCCCGGGCGGGCTGCAGATCCAGCTGCGCTGGGCGACCCCCGGCGACCCCGACCCACGGGACGCCGACGGCACCGACCTCGACCTGGTGCTGTTGCACCCCTTCGCCGCCGATCCGCCCGCGGCGCCCTGGATCTGCCACGCCGCGGCGCCCGCCCCCGACTGGGGCCCGGTGGGGCCCGAGGGCGATCCGCTGCTCGACGTGGATGACACCAACGGCGAGGGCCCCGAGACCATCACCTTGCCCAGCCCCGAGGCCACCACCCCGCTAGAGGCGCCCTACCGGGTGCAGGTGCGCTTCGTGTCGGGCGCCCCCGCCCTGGGCCCCGTGTTCGCCACCGTCCAGGTGCGCGTGGACGGGGCGCTGGTGGCGACCGCCGAGGCGCCCCTGGCGCTGCCCGGCGAGGTCTGGGACGTCGGCACCCTTGCCTGGCCCGACCCGGAGCTGATAGCCCCCGCGCCATGACCGACGCCGCCCCGCCGCCCCCTGACGCCCCGCTGCCCCCGGAGCCACCGCCGCCCGCCCCGCCCGGCCCACACGCCGTGGTCGTGCTGGATCGCGGGGGCCACGGCCTGGTGGTGCTCCCCGACCAGCGGCGGGTGCGGGTGCCCGGGGTCGACGTGGGGGAGCAGGTGCACCTTGGCCCCCTGGTGGCGATCCGCGGCCGGCTCTGGGCCCGCGCGCACGCCGTCGAGCGGCCGAGCCCGCACCGGGTGGATCCCGCCTGTGACCAGGCCGCCGCCTGCCCTGGCTGCCCGCTGCGCCACCTGAGCCCAGCCCGCCAGGCCGATCTGCGGGTGGACAGCCACCGCCGCACCCTCGCGCGCCTCGGCGGCGTGCCCGACGGCGTGCCCTGCGACCTGCTGCCCGGCGCGCCCCGCGACGGCTACCGCGCCCGCGCCGTGGCGCGGCCCTTCCGCGACGGGTCCGGCGTGCTGCGGCTGGGGCTCCGCGAGCTGCCGGCGCACGACGCCCCGGGCATCGACCTGGCCCGCTGCCCCGCGCAGACGCCCGGCGCCCGCGCGCTGCTCGCCGCCCTCGCCCACGATCTGCACGCCCTCGGCGTCGATCCCTTCGACCCCGACCACGCCCCGCACGGGCTGCGACACGCGGTGGTGCAGGCCGACGGCACAGGCGGGGGCTTGGTGGTGCTGGGCTTCGGCGCGCCCCCGGATCGCGCGGCGCTGACCGCCCAGGTCCTGGCGGCGCACCCCGCCGTGGGTCTGCACGTCGAGGTCATCGCCCCCCACAAGCACGGCGTGCTGGTGCGGCCCGAGCCCCTGCGCGGGCCCGATCACCTGACCCAGGCCCTGGACGGCGAGCCCTTCCGCGGCACGCTCCCCGCGTGGCTCCCCCAGACCCCCATCACCGTCGGCCCGCTGCGCACGGTGGTGGTCGACTGGCTCGCCCCGCTGCCCGGCGAGCACGTGGTCGAGGTCGGCTGCGGGGTCGGCCCGCTCAGCCTCGCCCTGGCCCGTGTGGGCGCCCAGGTCACCGGCATCGACCTCATCCGCGCGGCCATCGACGACGCCCAGCACAACGCCGCCCAGGCGGGGCTGACCGACCACACCCACTTCCGGGTGGGGCGCGCCGAGAAGGCGCTGCGCCGCCTCCTCGCCGATGGCCAGCGCGCCGATCTGGTGGTGCTGCACGGCATGCGCAAGCCCTATGGCCCGGGGGTCCTGTCGGGGGTGCGCGCGCTCACCCCCCGCCGGGTGCTGCTCATCGGCCCGAGCGCCGCCGCCGTCGCCCGCGACGTGGCAGCGGCGGGCCCCGGCTGGCGCGCCGCGCGGATCGGCCTGCTCGACCAGCTCCCTGGCACGGCCTGGCTGCTCACCCTGGTGCTCCTGGTGCCCGTCGACCCCCCACCGGCGCCCTCGACCCACGCCTGATCCCCAGGCAGTATCGGGCCATGACCCTCGACGACCTCCTCCGCGTGGCCCTCGACCATGGCGCCGACTCGCTGCAGTTCCGCCCCGGCGCGCGGCCGCTGGCCTACATTGGCAAGCGGCCCATGCCCCTGGACCACCCCGAGGTCGACGGGCCGTGGATTGGCGCCCTCATCGGCCGGCTGACCTCGGACGCGGAGCAGGCGAGCTTCGTGGGCACGGGGCAGCTCGACGGCACCTACGCCCCCGCCCCTGACCGCGGCCTGGCCGCCATGAGCTTCCGCGCCCGCCGCACGCCCCAGGGCCCCGCGCTGGCGTTCCGGCCGCGCAGCCTCGCCGCGGCCCAGCCGGCCCCCCCGCCGCGCGCCCCCGCAGCGCCCGCCCCGCCCTCGCTGGCCCCCGCGGACTGGGGCTGGCCCACCGAGTCCCTCGACGCCTTGCTCGCGGCGGTCATCGATCGCCAGGCCTCAGACCTCGTGGTGTCGAACGGCGAGCCCACGCGGGTGCGGGTGGCGAGCGGCTTCCAGTCCATCCCCGGGGCGATCTTCGACGACGCGCGCCTGCTGGCGGTGTTTGGCGACCACCTCACCCCCGAGCGCCGGCAGACCCTGGACCGCACCGGCAACGTCGATCTCGCCTACCAGGTGTTCGTCGGCGGCGCGCGCCACCGCTTCCGGGTCAACATCTTCCGGCAGATGAACGGCCTCGCCGCCGCCTTCCGTCCCATCTGGACCCGCGTGCCCGGCCTCGACGAGCTGCACCTGCCTGCGTCCCTGCTGGAGTTCGCTGAGTTCCCCTACGGCCTGGTGCTGATGACCGGCCCGACGGGCTCCGGCAAGTCCACCACGCTCTCGACGCTCATCGAGCACATCAACCTGCGCCACGAGCGGCACATCATCACCCTCGAAGATCCCATCGAGTACCTGTTCGCCAACCAGCGCAGCATCGTGCACCAGCGCGAGATCGGGCAGCACGTCGACTCCTTCAGCGGCGGCCTGCGGGCCGCCCTGCGCGAGGCGCCCGACGTGATCCTGGTGGGCGAGATGCGCGATCTCGAGACCATCGCGGCCGCGCTCACCGCCGCCGAGACGGGCCACCTGGTGCTGTCGACGCTGCACGCCGGCAGCGCGGCCCAGGCCATCGACCGCATCATCGACGTGTTCCCAGAGCACCAGCAGGGCCAGGTGCGCATCCAGCTGGCCGATGTGCTGCGCGGCATCGTCACCCAGCGGCTGCTGCCGCGCCTCGACGCCCCCGGCCGGGTCCCCGCCATCGAGCTGGTGAAGGCCAACTACGCCGTGTCCAACCTCATCCGCGACAAGCGCACGCACCAGCTCCCGACCCAGATCCAGACCGGGCGCAGCGAGGGCATGATCCCCTTCGATCTGTCGCTGGTGACGCTGGTGGAGCAGGGGCTGGTGGACGTCGACGTGGCCCTGCGCAGCGCGCGGGACCGGCGCTTCGTCGAGGGCCAGCTGGCCGACCGGGAGCGGCTGCTCTGAGCCGCAGCGCCGGGGGGCGCAGGGGGGCAGCGCACAGGCCGTCGCTGGCCTGGCGCCCGCGGCTCACTTCAGGAAGTACGGCACCAACAACCCCAGGCCCACGTAGGCGCCCAGGGCCGACCCCAGGTTGGCGGCGAGGGCCACCAGCAACACCCGGGTGAAGCGGTTCTTGTAGACGCCCTTGAGGCTCGTCGCCTCGTCGGGGATCGCCTCGCAGTCCTCGACCGTTGGCTTGCGGAGCCACGCCTCCAGCAAGCCCACCACGATGCCGGCGCCGATGGTGGGGTTGAGCGACGTGATGGGCGAGGCGATGAACGCCGCCAGGACGGACAGCAGCTTGCCCCCGGCGATGGCGGTGAAGAGCGCCGCCAGCACCGAGTTGGGGATGATCCACCCCAGCAGCATGGTCTGCAGGTTCTCGCCGTCGTGCTTGGTGTAGCCGTAGTAGAAGGCCGCCATCACCAGCGCCGGGATGATCCACTTCAGCAGGCCCACCCACTTGGCGGGCGGCGGGATCACCTTGAGGGCCTCGAGATCCGCCGGCTTGCCGAAGCGCTTGATCATGCCGGGCACGTGACCCGCGCCCACCACCGACACCAGGGTCTTGCCCGGCGCGGCCTCGGTGCTGGCCATCAGGTACTCGTCGCGCTCGTCGATGAGCGGCCCCTTCACCTGGGGCAGCTCCTGGGCGAAGGCCTCCATCATGTCGCTGAGGTGATCGCGGTCCTTGAGCTTCTCAAGGTCCTCCTCGCTGATCTCCTCACGGCTGAAGAAGCCGCCGGACATCGCGCCCATCACCTTGAGCTTGTCGAAGAAGCCCAGGTTGCGCCACGTGCGCTTCAGGGTCGCCTGGATGTCGCGATCCACCAGGGCCAGCTCGGCGCCGACCTCCTCGGCCACCGTGACAGCCTCCATCATCTCGGCGCCCGGTTGCACGCCCAGGGCCTCGCCGAGGCGGCGCTGGTAGCCCGACAGCGCGAGCTGCGCCATGACGAACAGCACCTTCTTCTGGCGGATGACCTGGAAGATGTCGAGCTTGCGCCAGCGGTCGGGATCCGACATCGCCTCGAAGCGCGTCGAGTCGAGCTCGATGCACACCGTGTCGGGGCGCACGGCCTCGATGGTGCGGCGCACATCCTCGACGCTGCGCTGTGAGATATGCGCGGTGCCCACCAGGTAGATGGTGCGGCCGTCGCGCTCCAAGACAGTGACGTTGGGGCCCAATTCCATGGGGCGAGACCCTACACGGGGCGGCAGGTCAGCGCCAGCGCCCGCGAACGGGTCGGGAGCGGGCCATCGGGGGGGCGTGTCAGCGGGGGGGGGTCGCGGGCCGGGGTTCGGGAACCACCCAGTATGTTAAACTGAAGCCGGCCAGCCGGCCGATTGCGGACCGAAAATCAGCCAAAATCCGCCTCCAAGGGCCTCCAAGACGTCCTAAGGCTCTTTCTTGAGATGCACCGCTTCGCGGCCGACCTCAATAAAGAGCTTTGGGACGTCCCGGAGGCCCTTGGAGGCCGATTTTGGCCGATTTGGCGTCCGAAGACGGCCGGCGGGCCGGCTTCAGTTAAATATACTGGGCGGGTCCAAAATGGGCAATTAGAACATTAGTTGTTTAATA
>JAUHVS010000902.1 GCA_030424955.1 bacterium
CCGATATTCCGCACGCGATCGAGATCGGTGATCATGGACGGGCTCCAGTCATGGTCCGGGGTCTTAGCGGCGCGCATGGTATTCCGACGGCTGCTGATTTCAAGGAGAATCCGGGTTGAGGGCTCTTGACCCTGGATTTGCAGGGGGTCAGGCTCCCGCCCAATGAGCCGCAAACCGACCCGACATGGCCCTGGTGGCCGCCGCCCCTCTCGCAGCGATGACGCCAAACGGCCCCCCGATGGCCGTGTTGTGGACCGTCGCGGCCCCGTCATGACGGTCGAGACGCCCGACGGCACCCGGATCCCGTGCATCGGACGGGGCGCCGGCAAACGCGCCGTGGTCGGCGACGCCGTCTACCTCAACCACGACGTCGACACCGAGCTGGCCGACGCCTTCGTGACCCAGTTCGCGCCGCGCAAGACGGCCCTCGTCCGCACCGACGCCATGGGGCGCCGGCCGCAGACCCTGGCCGCCAATGTGACCCGCGTCTTCGTGGTGTGCGCCATCGAGCCCCCCCTGCGGCTGGGCCTGATCGATCGCTACCTGGTCGGCGCCGAGCAGCAAGGCATCGAGGGGATCATCTTGTTCAACAAGGTGGATCTCATCGGCCCCAGCAACCGCGCCGTGGTGGCTGAGGTGCTGGCCCCCTACCCGGCCGCCGGCTACCGCGTGGTGTACGCCAGCGCCGAGAGCGGCGAGGGGGTGGAGGCGCTCAGGGCGGAGCTGGTGGGGCACACGAGCCTGTTTGTGGGGCACTCGGGCGTGGGCAAGACCAGCCTGCTCAACGCGCTGGATCCCGGTCTGGGCGAGAAGGTCCTGGCCCTCAGCGAGTCGAGCGGCCGGGGCCAGCACACGACCACCACGGCCTCGCTGTACCATGTGCCCGGCGGCGGCGAGTTCATCGACAGCCCCGGGGTGCGCGGCTTCGCGCCCTGGGGCGTGGCGCCCGAGGCGCTGCGGGACCTGTTCCCCGAGTTCCGCGCCCTCGCGCCCGAGTGTCGCTTCGCCAACTGCCAGCACCTGGAGGAGCCAGGCTGCGCGGTGCTCGAGGGCGTCGAGGCGGGGACGGTCAGCGACGTGCGCTACGACAGCTACACCAAGCTCCGGGGC
>JAUHVS010000388.1 GCA_030424955.1 bacterium
GCCAGGTGAGGTGCCGCCGACGCTCTTTGTCGGACTCGGGGGATCAGGGGGCAAGGCCGTCGGTCGGATCGCCAAGCGCCTGCGGGCCCACGAGGACTTCGACCATCAGTACCGAAGCCTCGTCCGCTTCCTCGCGATCGACACCAACGACGCCGATCTCGCGCGTCTGCGCAAGGGGACAGGCGAGTACGGGCGGGTCGACGACACGGTCCTGATCTCGGACTTCGACAAGGTCGCCTACTCGTCGCACCGCCGCGGCGACTCCTTCGCCGACGCCGACGACTACTTCACCCAGTGGGTCCACGACTGGTACCGCTTCCGCAAGGAGAGCGGGGCCGGGGCCGGCCAGATCCGGATCGAGAGCCGGCTCTCGTTCTACCGCTCGGTCGAGGTCGGCGACCTGGCGCAGAAGCTGACGAGCATCCTCTCGGAGATGCGCTCGCACGCCCACGGCATGCGCCACACCGGCGCGCCGATCCAGGTCTTCGTCTACTTCTCGGTCGCCGGCGGCACGGGCTCGGGCGCGTTCATCCCCTTCGCCTATCTCTGCCGCGACGTGATCGAGGATCCCTCGGCGCGCCTGTGCGCCTTCGCGATCCTCCCCGGCGCCTTCGAGGCGGTCGTCGGCCAAAACCGCGAGGGCGTCTTCGCCAACGGCTACGCGGCGCTCAAGGAGCTCGAGCATCTGATGAAGCTCGACACCCAGGGGCCCTCGTCGCCGAAGGTGCTCGACCTCCACTACGACCCGCGCAACAAGCATCGGCGGACGATCACGCGGCGTCCCTACGATCTCTGCTACATGGTCGACCGGCCGCAGACGCTCGCCCAGAGCGGGCCATACGACAACATTTATGTGCCCCGCCTCGTCCTCTAGGGTGAGAAAGGTCACGCCGGATGCCGTCATAGGGCGCTGCCGACAAGTTACCAGACCCGCGATCTTCGTCATCTGCTCATTACCGAGCTGCCGAAGCTCCCCAGAGCAGCTCGCGCCGAAGCGGGCCAGGTGGTCGCGCAGCAGGTCCAGGCGCAGGGCCTCGACGGCCTCGAAGTCGTAGTCGCCGTCGGCGTCCCGCGGGGTCAGCTCCCGGTCGCAGTAGTAGTCGTCGAGGCCCAGGCTGCGCGGGTTCAGGCCGTTGACCTGCAGCTGCACCTTCAGCCGGCGGATGAAGGTGGTCTTGCCCGACGAGGACGGGCCCGCGATGCTCACCACCCGCAGCCGGTCCGCGCCCGCCGCCAGGGTGTCGGCCAGGGCGCCGATGGCCTTCTCGTGGGCGCCCTCGGCCACCCGGATCAGCTCGGCCACCCGCCCGTCGATGCAGCGCTGGTTGAAGTCGCCGACGCTGCCGATGCCCAGGGTGGTCAGCCAGCGCTCTTGCTCGCGCATGGGCCCCGCGGTCTGGCGGGCGACCGCCCACGCGCGGCCGACCACGTCGTCGGGCAGCCGAGGGCCCGGGCGATCCGGGGCGTCGGGCCCCGGGGCGGCCCGCTCGTCGGCGGGATCCAGGATGGGCCGCATGGCTGGCGGTGGCGTGGACGGCGGGTGGGTGTGGCCGGGCACGGTGAAGACCAGCAGCAGATCGTCGCCGTCGGGCTCGATGGCCACCTGCTCCAGCGCGCCCGTGCGGGGCAGCAGGGGTCGGCCCTCCCAGACATACAGCGCGCCGTAGCTGGCCATGCTGAGGTGCGTCGCCCGGGTGGTGCGCATCAGCTGGGCCGCGTCGTGCCAGCCCATCTGCTCGAAGTGATCGTAGGCCTCCACCAGGCCCAGGGTCTCGCGGACCACGGGGGCGTCGCTCGCGATGAGCCCCTCGAGGGCGGCCTGGAGCCGCGGGGCCAGGGCGGCCACGTCGGTGCCGCGGGGCACGATCAGCCGCTGGGCCAGCCCCAGCGAGGGCCCCACCCGCAGGGGCACGCCCAGGCTGTCGGCGGCCTCCAGGGTGGCCAGGCACAGGCTGTGGCGGTAGATGCGCTGGCCCTCCCAGTGGGTGGTGGCGAGGGGCGCCAGGGCGCAGTCGCCCGACAGGGGCAGGTCCAGGGCGCGGGTGCGGCCGTCCACCAGGGCGGCCACCACGCGGCCGTCGCCCACGCGCTCGGGGAGCAGGGCCGCGGGCAGGGTGCCGTTGCGCACCGTGCGGGTCTCGTCCCCCAGCCGCACGGTGATCTCGGGGCGGCGGGCCAGCCCGCGGGCCTTCAGCAGCGCGCTCACCGTCGCGTTCATCTCGCCCAGCCGGGCCCCCGAGCGCGCCACCAGGGCCCGCAGCAGGCGCACCACCATGTGCGGGTGGGTCACCACGCAGCGGTCGAGCATGTCGGCGTCGAGCACCACCAGCTCGCACGCGCTGTCGGCCACCACGGTGGCGCTGCGCTCGGCGCCCGTCAGCCAGCCGACGTCCCCAAAGTGGGTCCCCGGATCCATCACGCCCAGGGGCACCGTGCCGTGGCTGACCCGCGCCCGGCCGCTGAGCAGGCCGTACAGCGCGCGGTCGTGATCCCCCTGCCGCACGATCACGGCGCCAGCGGGCACGGTCAGGGGCCGCAGCTGGGGGGCGAGCAGCGAGAGCTCGCCGTCGCTCAGCGCATCGAACAGGGTGATCCGGCGCAGCAGATCGGCCGGGAGTGAGGCTGTTTCGCTCATCGCAGAGGCGTATCACGCAGCGCGTATGCGGGACAGCCCCACGTTGGGGGGGGGCCGCCGGTTGAGGGCGGGGGCTGGCACCGCTACATCGTGGCGACCCTTGAGGGGGGCCGCCGCCGGTGTCGGAGGGCCCCCGGTCAGTCGCCGCAGCAGCGGAAGCCGACGTTCTCGCGGGCCGCTGCGACGGGCTGGGCCAGCTCGAAGCCACAGGTGAGGCCGCCGCCGATGTTGCCGAAGCTGCCACCCCGCAGGCCCCGCGCGCCGTTGGCGGGGACGTCCGACGTCCACTCCCACACGTTGCCGCTCAGGTCGTAGATCCGCGCGCCGCCCCAGGCGCGCCGGCAGAGGCCCAGGCTGCCGGTGGGCAGCGCGACGTCCTGGTTGCCGGGGGTCAGGCCGTCGGCATCGTAGTCGTGCCCGTTGCAGCTGTTGGGCTGGTAGACGTTGCCGTAGGGGTAGGCCTGCCCGCTGGCCCCGGCGCAGGCGCGGCCCCACTCGGCCGCGGTGCACAGGCGCAGGCCGGCGGCCGCACAGGCCGCGCGGGCGGTGTCGTAGTTGGCGTTCACCCAGGGCAGGGCGTCGGCCTTGCTGCAGGCGCGGGCGAAGGACTGGCCCCCGTCCTGGCCGTCCGCGTCGGTGCGCGAGGCCTCGTAGGCGTAGATGCGGAAGGCCGCCACGCCGCCCCCGGCGGGCACGGCCACCAGGGCGTCGGCGTCCTCGTCGACGGTGCCGTCGCAGTCGTCGTCGATGCCGTTGCAGGTCTCGTCCTCCGCGAGCTGAGGCTGCGCCTCGGCGCTGCACGCGGCGCGGTCCGCGGCCACGCAGGTGACCGTGCCGAGCTCGCCGCAGGCCCCCACGCCGGCCGCGCAGGGCGTGCCGAGCTCGGGGAAGGGCTCGTCGGTGATGCCATCACAGTCGTTGTCGAGGCCGTCACAGCGGGTCTCGTCCGCTTCGTAGGTGGGGCCGTAGGGGCAGATCCAGGCGGCCTGGCGACAGGCCGGCCGCACGCCGCGACACACACCCCGGCCGCCGCAGCTCAGATCCGCCGGGGGCACCACCCGATCGGCGTCGTCCACGATGCCGTTGCAGTCGTTGTCGACGCCATCACACAGCTCGACGCCCCCTTGGGTGATCTGACACTCGCAGCCGTTGCCCGGGGCGCCGTCCACGTCCACGTAGCCGGCGTCACAGCGCAGCACCGCGCAGGCCCCCGCGTTGCAGAAGGGGGCGCCGTTGTCGACGGCGCACCCGTTGCCGCAGGCGCCGCAGTGCTCGACGCTGCTGCGCAGGTCGAAGGCCTCGTCGGTCAGGCCGTTGCAGTCGTTGTCCTGCCCATCACAGACCTCCACGCCGCCGGGGGTGGGCACGCAGGCCAGCTCGCAGCCGTCCACGGGATCGGCGTTGGCGTCCACGAAGCCGGGGGCGCACTCGATGAGCCGGCACTGGCCGGCGACACAGTCCACCACGCCGTTGGGGCTGCGGCAGGTGACGCCACAGGCGCCGCAGTGATCCAGGCTGTTGTCGGTGTCGAAGCCCTCGTCGATGGCGCCGTCGCAGTCGTCGTCGGCGCCGCTGCAGGCCTCGATGGGGGGATCGGCGGGCACGCAGCGGTACTCGCAGCCGCGCTCGCCGTCCAGGTCGTGCCAGCCCGGCGCGCAGCCCACGTCCCGGCACTGGCCGGCCTCGCAGGCCACCACGCCGTTGGGCAGGCTGCAGGGCTGGTCGCAGCCGCCACAGTGCAGCACGTCGGTGTCGAGGTTGAAGTCCTCGTCGGCCCGGCTGTCGCAGTCGTTGTCTTGGCCGTCACAGATCTCGAAGCCGTCGGCGCTGGGGGTGCACTCGATCTCGCAGCCGTCGTCGGCGCGGCCGTTGGCGTCGAACCAGCCCTCCGCGCAGCCGATGAGATCGCAGGTGCCGCCGCTGCACACGGGCACCGCGTTCGGCGGCGCGCAGGGGGTGTCGCAGGCGCCGCAGGTGGCCACGTCGGCGAACAGATCGAAGCCCTCGTCGGTGTCGCCGTCGCAGTCGTTGTCTTGGCCGTCGCAGATCTCGGCCGGGTTGGCGGTGGGCCGGCACTGGTACTCGCAGCCGTTGCGGGGGTTGCGATCGGCGTCCACGGTGCCGTCGGGGCAGGCGCCCACGACGCACACGCCGGCGTCACAGGCGGGGGTGGCGTTGCCAGCGAGGCACACGGTGCCGCAGCCCCCGCAGTGGCGCACGTCGGCGGCGAGGTCGAAGCCCTCGTCCACGGCGCCGTCGCAGTCGTTGTCCTGCTGGTCGCAGGCCTCCACGCCCCCGTTGCTGGCCACACACACCGCCTCGCAGCCGTTGTCGGTGCGGCGGTCGAAGTCGGCGAAGCCAGGGGCGCAGCGGTCGATGGCGCAGGCGCCCGCCACGCAGGCGACCTCGGCGTTCGGCAGCCGACAGATGAAGGCCTCATCGAGGGCCCCGCAGCCGCCGCAGTTCTCGGGATCGGTCTGCTTGTCGACGCCGTCGTCTACGACGCCGTTGCAGTCGTTGTCGACGTCGTCACAGATCTCGACGCCGGCGTTGGTCACCGCGCAGCGGGCCTCGCAGCCGTTCTCCAGATCGCCGTCGGCGTCCACGAAGCCCGCCTCGCAGCCCACCAGCTCGCAGGCGCCGTCGCGGCAGGCCCCCGCCCCGTTGGCGAAGGCGCAGCGGGCGTTGCACTGGCCACAGTGCTCGCCGTCGCGGGTCAGGTCGAAGCCCTCGTCGGCCACGCCATCACAGTCGTTGTCGAGGCCGTCACACACGTCCACGCCGGGGCGGTCGACCTCGCAGCGGGCCTCGCAGCCGTTGTCGGGATCGCCGTCGAAGTCGCCCCAGCCGGGCTCGCAGGCCACCAGCAGGCAGCGGCCCCCGTCGCACAGGGCCTCGCCGCGCTCGAAGTCGCAGATCACGCCGCAGGCGCCGCAGTTGGTGAGGTCCAGATCCAGGGCGAAGTCCTCGTCGGCGCGGCCATCGCAGTCGTTGTCGCGGCCGTCGCAGCGCTCGGGGCCCGGCGTCGCGTCACACTGGCCCTCGCAGCCGTTGGTGGGATCGCCGTCGGCGTCGTAGAGCCCCTCGGGGCAGCCGTTGAAGGTGCACTCGCCAGCCACACACAGCACCCGCGCGTTGCCGAAGTCGCAGGCGTTGTTGCACACCCCGCAGTGCTCGACGCTGCTGGTCAGGTCGAAGCCCTCGTCGCTGTCCCCGTCGCAGTCGTTGTCGCGGAAGTCGCAGATCTCGGGGGTGATGGGCTGGCCCGTGGCCTCGCACAGCCGGGCCATGTCGGCCTGCGGGCCCCCGTCGCCCTGGGTCGCCGGGGGCGTGTCGTCGTCACAGCCCACGAGGGCCAGCAGCGCCAGGGCGCACAGGATCAGGGTGGGCAACCGCGTGAGGTGGTGCATCACACGCCCTCCCGGCGGCCGGTGATGCGCCGGCGGC
>JAUHVS010000903.1 GCA_030424955.1 bacterium
CTGCTAGAGGGCGCGCTTGAACTGCTCGATGAGCGCCACCGCGTTGGGATCCACCCCAGCCCGGACCGCCAACTCGACGGTGAGGCGGTCGATGGCCATCAGCAGCACCAGCGCGCGGGCGAGCGGTGCCAGGTGGCTGGGGGTGCGCAGCCGCGACACGGTGACGCCTGCGGTCGACAGGGTCTCGGCCATCACCTGGAAGCGGCGACTGAGCCGGGGTGGATCGTCTGCGTCCTCGATGAGCACCGCGACGAAGCCATCGGCGTTCAGGGTGTAGCCGACGAGCTCGTTGTGGTTCATCTCGGGGAGGGCCGCCCAGAACGCGGGTCGTTTGGCGTTCTCGTTGACCTTGATCTTCGCGATCCGGGCGATCGCGGCCCCTCGGGGACCCGCTGCGTAGAAAACGGGGGTACGCTCGATGAGCGAGTTTCCCAGTGTTTGCAGCAGGTTGAGGGGCATTTCCCCCTCGATCTGGGCCGCATTTTCAGCACATTTGTCGACCAACCCCTCGGCCAGCCCGAAGTTTTCGGCGATTTTGGCGAGGGCGCTGACGAAGTATCCGGTGGCTGCCCGGGGCTGGAAGCCCTCGAAGGGCGGGTGCAGCCGTACACAGGGCACACCGTCGGTCTCGGCCAGCGCGGCGAGTCGTCCGCGGCCCGGGCCGCCGCGTAGGCGGCCAAGGTCTCTTCGGTGTTGCCGCTGAAGCTGGCCACCACGACCAGGTCATCAGGGCGCAGCCGCGGACCATCGACGGTGTAGTCCCGCGACACGCGGACATCGAAAGCGCCGTCCACGAGCAGCGCGAAGAGATCGGCCGGGAAGGCGCTGCCTCCCATACCGCAGTGCACGAGCCGGGTGACGGGACGGCGCTCGGCCAAGCCCAGGGTGCCCACCCAGGCGGCGCCGTCACGCAGCTGCTGGGGGAGGCTGTCAATTGCGCGGTGCATCCGGGCTGCACCTGCGAGGGCCCCCTCCGTGGTCATTGGAGCGGAAGTTGACATAATGCTCCTTGTGCGACGTTGCGGGTGGGCAGGGCTGACGCGCGCGCGGCTGGCCAGCCGACGGCCAACGGGCCCGCACAGGAGCGCGGTGCGTGCGTCGGTCTGCAGC
>JAUHVS010000389.1 GCA_030424955.1 bacterium
CCTGCCGAGCGTCAACCTGGTGGAGTCGGCCGGCGCCGATCTGCCCAACCAGTCCAAGATCTTCGTGCCGGGGGGCGGCAGCTTCCGCGACCTCACCCGGGCGTCGAAGGCCCGCCAGCCCACGGTGTGCCTGGTCTTTGGATCCAGCACCGCCGGTGGCGCCTACATCCCGGGCATGAGCGACTACGTGGTGATGGTGCAGGACGCGGCGCGGGTGTACCTGGCCGGCCCGCCGCTGGTGAAGATGGCCACCGGCGAGGACGCCGACGACGAGGCCCTCGGCGGCGCCGACATGCACAGCCGGGTGAGCGGCGTCAGCGACTACCTGGCCCGCGATGAGCTCGACGCCCTGCGCATCGGCCGCGAGATCGTGGGCGTGCTGCAGCACCAGAAGGCGGGGCCCGGCCCCTCGCTGCCGGCCGACGCGCCGCTGCACGACCCGGACGATCTGCTGGGCATCGCCTCGGCCGACGTGCGGGTGCCCTTCGACGCCCGCGAGGTCATCGCCCGCGTGGTGGATGGCAGCCGCTTCCACGAGTTCAAGCCGCTCTACGGGCCCACCCTGGTGACGGGCTGGGCGTCGGTGCACGGCTTCCCGGTGGGGGTGCTGGCCAACCAGGGCGTGCTCTTTGGCGAGGCCGCCGAGAAGGGCGCGCAGTTCATCCAGCTGTGCAACCAGAAGCACACGCCGCTGCTGTTCCTGCAGAACATCACGGGCTTCATGGTGGGCACGCGCTACGAGCAGGGCGGCATCATCAAGCAGGGCGCGAAGCTCATCAACGCGGTGTCGAACAGCACGGTGCCGGCCATCACCATCATGATGGGGGCCAGCTACGGGGCGGGGAACTACGCCATGAGCGGGCGGGCCTATGGGCCGCGCTTCGTGTTCTCGTGGCCCAACCACCGCATCGCGGTCATGGGCGGCGAGCAGCTGGCCGGCGTGCTCGACATCGTCAAGCGCGGGTCCGCGGCCCGCAGCGGCGCGCCCGTCGACGAGGACCAGCTCGCCATGATGAAGGCCATGCTCCAGCAGCAGATCGACAAGGAGTCGACGGCGTGGTTCGCCACGGCGCGGCTGTGGGACGACGGCGTCATCGATCCGCGGGACACCCGCGACGTGGTGGGCATCGCGCTGTCGACGGCGCACAACGCACCCGTGGCGGGCACCACCGCCTGGGGCGTGTTTCGGCATTGAGGGGGCAGGCCGTGCAGTTCGACAAGGTGCTGGTGGCCAACCGCGGCGAGATCGCGGTGCGGGTGCTGCGGACCTGCCGCGACCTGGGCTACGCGACGGTGGCGGTCTACAGCGACGCCGACGCCGACGCCCCCCACGTCGCGGCGGCCGACGAGGCCGTGCGGCTGGGGCCGGCCGCGCCCGGTGAGAGCTACCTCAACGTGGGGGCGGTGATCGACGCGGCCCGGCGGACCGGGGCGCAGGCGATCCACCCGGGCTACGGCTTCTTGGCGGAGCACGCGGGCTTCGTCGAGGCCTGCGAGGCGGCCGGGCTGGTGTTCATCGGGCCCCGCGCCGAGACGGTGCGCGCCATGGGCGACAAGGCCTCGGCCCGGCGGCTGATGGCGGCCCGGGGCGTGCCCGTGGTGCCCGGCTACGACGGGGAAGACCAGTCCGACGCCCGGCTGGCCGACGCCGCGCTGGCGGTGGGCTACCCGGTGCTGGTGAAGGCCAGCGCGGGCGGGGGCGGGAAGGGCATGAACGTCGTGCACCGGCCCGAGGCGCTGGTGGACGCGCTGGCCCAGGCGCGCCGCCTGGCGGCCGCGGCCTTTGGCGACGACCGGCTGGTGATCGAGAAGTACGTGGCGCTGCCGCGGCACGTCGAGGTGCAGATCCTGGGGGATCGCCACGGCCAGGTGATCCACGCCTTCGAGCGCGAGTGCAGCGTGCAGCGGCGCTTCCAGAAGATCGTCGAGGAGTCCCCGTCGCCGGCCCTCGATGAGCGCCTGCGCGCCGCCCTGTGCGAGGCCGGGGTCAAGGCCGGCGAGGCGCTGGGCTATGTGGGCGCCGGCACCGTCGAGTTCATCCTGGACGCCGAGGGGCGGTTCTACTTCCTCGAGGTCAACACCCGCCTGCAGGTGGAGCACCCCATCACCGAGGCCGTCACGGGCCTGGATCTGGTGGCCGAGCAGCTCCGCATCGCCCAGGGCCAGCGGCTGCCGCCCCAGGCCGCGGTGCAGCGCACGGGCCACGCCGTGGAGTGCCGGCTGTACGCCGAGGACGCCGCGCAGGGGTTCCTGCCGGCGACGGGCACGCTGCTGGCGTGGGCCGCCCCCGAGGGCCCCGGGCTGCGGGTGGACGCGGGCGTCGCGGCCGGCGGCGTGGTGGGCATCCACTACGATCCGCTGCTGGCGAAGCTGATCGCCCATGGCCCCGACCGCGCGACGGCGCTGCAGCGCATGATCGGCGCCCTGCGCCGGCTCGTGTGCCTGGGGGTGACCACCAACCAGGCCTTCTTGGAGGCGGTCCTGCGCCACCCGGCCTTCCGGGCGGGCACCTACACCACCCACTTCATCCCCGACCACATGGCGGGCTGGGCGCCGCGGGTGCCGGCCCGGGCGGTGACCCGGCGGGCTGTGGCGGCCACCCTGTGGCGGGTGCTGACCGCGCGCGCCACGGCGACGCTGCCGGGCCTGACGCCGGGCTGGCGCAACAACCGGCTGCGGCCGAGCGAGCAGGTGTGGCTGGCGGGCGAGGCGCCCACGCCGGTGCGCTATGTGGCGCAGGCGGGCGACCGGTTCGAGGTCACCGTGGACGGGCGCACCGTGCCCGCACAGGCCCAGCGGGTGGGAGACGACGGCCTGGATCTCACCCTGGATGGGCTGCGGCGGCGCTACCTGCTGCGGTCCCAGGGGGAGACCTGCTGGGTGTCAGACGCCGACGGCGCGTCGGCGCTGCGGGCGCAGCCCCGGTTCCCCACGGGGGAGGCGGGCCCGGCGCGCGGGGGCTGCGTGGCGCCCATGCCGGGGCGGGTGGTGCAGGTGCTCGTGGCCGTCGGCGACGCGGTGGCCGTGGAGCAACCCCTGGTGATCATGGAAGCGATGAAGATGGAGCAGACCATCCGCGCGGGCGCCGCCGGCGTCGTGGACGCGGTGGGCTGCGCCGAGGGCGATCAGGTCGACGCCGGCGCCGTGTTGGTGGTGGTGACGCAGCGCGAGGAGACACAGCCGTGATGCAGCGAATGGGGATGCAGGGCCTGGGCCTGGCGTGGGCGCTCGCCCTCGCCGGCGTGGCGGTGGGGTGTGGCGGGCAGACGCCGTCGGCGCCGGACTCAGCGCAGGCCGCGGTGCCCTCGGCGCCCGCCAGCGCGGCGGCGTCGGCCGCGGCGAGCCAGGCGGTGAGCAGCGCTGCCCCTCGGGTGGTGCTGCCGCCGCGGGGCACCCTGGTGCCGCGGGTGGAGACGGCGGGGGAGGTCACCGCGCGGGATCAGGCGGCGGCGGCCAAGGCGGCCGGGGCCAAGGCCGGCGTGGGCACCGCTCAGGTGGGCAGCCCCTGCGCCGAGGGCAGCGACTGCGCCAGCGGCGTCTGCGAGGGCGAGGGCTGTGACGGCGGGGCCCTGTGCGCGCCGGCCCAGCGGATGTGCACCAAGGATCTGCGGGCGTACTGCGGCTGCGACGGCAAGACCTTCATGAGCAGCGGCACCTGCCCTGGCCGCCCGTACGCCCGGCGCGGGGACTGCGCCGGCGACACCGCGGGCTTCCGGCCCGCCGCCCGCGCGCTGGGCAGCCCCTGCCGGGAGGGCAAGGACTGCGCGAGCGGGATGTGCGAGGGGCTCGGGTGCGACGGCAAGGGCGCGGTGTGCGTGCCCGCCGATCGCAAGTGCACCGACGACCTCCAGGCCTACTGCGGCTGCAACGGCGTGACCTTCCACGACAGCGGTAGTTGCCCGCGTCGCCCCTACCGCGCCCGCGGCGCCTGCGCCCCGTGAGCCCCACCGCCCTGGTGACCGGCGCGTCCGGCTTCATCGGCGGCCGCCTGGTGCGTGCGCTCGTCGCCGATGGCTGGGCGGTGCGCGCGCTGGTGCGGCCCACCAGCCGGCGCGGCGCCCTGGAGGCCCAGGGCGTCGAGTGCGTGGTGGGCGACCTGGGCGATCAAGACAGCCTCACCCGCGCGGCGGCCGGCGTCGACGTGGTGTTCCACCTGGCCAGCCTGCTCAAGGTGCCCTGGAAGGCGGCCTTCGAGACCGTCAACGTGGCCGGCACCGAGGCGGTGGCGCGGGCCTGCGCAGCGGGGGCGACGCCCCCGACCTTGGTGCTGGTGTCGAGCATGGCGGCCGCCGGGCCCGCGCTGGACGGGCGGGGGCGGCGCGAGACCGATCCGCCGGCGCCCGTGTCGCGCTATGGCCGGGTCAAGCTGGCGGCCGAGCGCGCCGCCGCCGCCTTTGCGGGGCAGGTGCCCCAGAGCGTGGTGCGCCCGCCCATGGTGTTCGGGCCCGGCGATCTGGGCACCCTGCCGCTGTTCCGCGGGGCGGCCCGGGGCTGGCACGTGGTGCCGCAGCGCGGGCCCATGCGGGTCGGGCTGATCCACGCCGACGACCTGGCCCAGGCGCTCATCGCCGTGGCGCGGCGGGGTGAGCGGGTGGCCGCCGACGGGCCCGTCGGCGCCGGCGTCTACCACGTGTCGAGCGGCGAGGCCTTGGCCTACGGCGATCTGGGCCCGCTCATCGGGGCGGGGCTCGGGCGCCGGGTGCGCACCGTGCGGCTGCCCGCGCTGGTGACCCGGCTGGCGGCCGCGATCTCCGAGGCCATCGGCCGGCTGCGGGACCGCCCCACCGTGCTGAACCTCGACAAGTACCGCGAGGGCACGGCCGGGGACTGGCTGTGCGACATCTCGAAGTGCCAGCAGGGGCTGGGCTTCGCGCCCGCGGAGCCGGCGGCCGCGCGGCTGGCCGAGACCGCGCGCTGGTATCAAGACGAGGGCCTGATCCCATGAACTTCGATCTGTCGTGGCCGCGGGGCATGGACGGGCCCCTGCTGGTCGTGCTGGTGGCCACCATCGCCTACGTGGGCTTCCACTACCTCTTCCACTGGACGGCCTGGCTGCCTCGGCTTGACCCAGAGCGCGGGCACTCGGTCAACCAGGCCCGCGCTGTGCACATCCAGCGGCTGGGCGGCGTGCTGTGCCTGGGGCTGCTGCCGGCGCTGGTCGCGGCGGCGCTGCCGGGCGGCCCGGCCACGGTGGGGCTCGGCCTGAGCGATCCGGCCGCCGCCTTGGGCGCGGTAGGGGCGGTGCTGATCATCGTGCTGCCCGTCGTGGCGCGGTCCGCCAGCCGCGCGCCCTTCTGGGAGCACTACCCGCTGATCCGCGCCCGCCGCTGGACCCGCCGCCTGTACCTGCACAACGCGCTGGGCTGGATCGCCTACCTGCTGGCGTACGAGTTCTTCTTCCGCGGCTTCCTGCTGTTCACCCTCGCGCGCTGGCTGGGCGTGTGGCCCGCCATCGCGCTGAGCACCCTGGCGTACGTCTACGCGCACCTGCCCAAGCCCCACGCGGGCGAGACGGTCGGCACGCTGCCCATGGGGGTGCTCTTCGCGGTCATCGCGCTGGACTCCGGCGGCATCTGGGGGCCGTGGCTGGCCCACTGCGCCATCGCGCTCACGAGCGACTGGGTGGCGACGTGGTCGGATCCCAGCGTGGCCCGAGGCCCGGCATAGGCAGCGGGGCCCGGCAGCGTTGACAGACAGCGGATCGGCATGAGCGTCCGGCGAGGCCGGGGGAGGGGCAGCAGACGATGCATGGCGCGAGCCCGCTGAACTGGACGGTGGCGATGGCCTGCCCGGCGCTGGACGGCCCGGCGCTGTCGCCCGGGGTGTGGGCCGTGAGGGTGCGGCTGCAGGGCGGCCCGGCCCGCGCCGTTCAGCTCGCCGTCGATCCCGCGTTCCTGGACGCCCTCGAGGCCCTCAGCAGCCCGGCTGGGGGCGCCGACGCCCGGGCCGAGGTCGGGGAGCGGCTCACGGCCTGCCTGCTCGAGGCCGGCTGGGCCGACGCGGTGGAGCCCCTCGCCCAGGCGCTCCAGGCCGGCCGGCCCATCCGCCTGACCATCGAGAGCGCGGCGCCGGCGCTGCTC
>JAUHVS010000390.1 GCA_030424955.1 bacterium
GGTCGCCGCGGAAGCGCCCGAACTGCCCATTGTCTGAGGTGTTCTCGGCCCGCAGCCAGGTGCCGTTGGCGCTCAGGGTCAGCATCCGGGCGACGGTCCAGCGCAGGCCCGCCTCGATCCCGCGGGTGTCCACGTCCGCCACGTTCTGGTAGCGCGCCGTGTCGAGGGTGGGCACCAGGAAGATCAGATCCCGGGTCCAGCGCTGGAACAGGTGGGCGCTCGCCTGCAGGGTGCCCACCGGCGTCTTCAGCGGGGTCAGCTCCAGCCCCAGGTTGAGGTTGTGGCTGCGCTCGTCGCGCAGGCCGGGGGTGGCCTCGAGGAGCACGCCGTCGCCGAAGAGCTCGCGGGGGTCGGGCAGCCGCGCCGCCCACTCATAGGCGGCCTTCAGGTGCAGGGGGCCCACCAGGGTCAGGCGCACGGCGTCGCCGCCGCCCACGGCGTGCCGGGCCTCGGGGGCGGCCTCGGTGCCCACGCCGCTGCTCGGCGGTGGGCCCTCGGGGCGGGCGTGGTAGTGCTTGGCGAACAGATCGTTGGCCAGCCGCCCGCCGAAGAGATCGGCGCGCCAGGACAGCCCGCTGACCACCTTCAGCAGCGAGAAGGCCTCGTCGCGCACCTTGCGGTTCGCGGCCACCGGCACGAAGCGGCGCTCGATGGCGCTGTGGTGCGGGCTGCTGCTGAGCTCGAGGCGGTGGGCGGGGTGCGGCTGCCAGGTCAGGCCCAGCCGGCCGGCGCTCACGTGGCCCTCGCCGTGCAGGCGCTCGCCCCGGCCGCGCTCGCCGGGGAACGGGCGCGCCCGCACCACCTCGCCCCGCCAGGTCCACTGGTTCTGCGACACGTCGGTCAGGCCCTGGGTGAGGGCGGCGTAGCTCGCGAGCAGCTCGACCCCCCACGGCGCGTCGGCGCGGGCGTCGCGCCGGTAGTGCAGGCGGGCGCCCAGCCGGGCCTCGCGCTGGGTGATGTCGCCGTAGGGCACGGTCATGTTGACGTTGTGCTGCAGATCGCTGTCGGCCCGGTTGCCGAACACCGACAGCGCGAGGCGATCGGCCCAGGGGCGGTCGGTGACGCCCACCGTGGCGGTCAGGCCCCGGGCGGCGTAGCCGTCGTGGAAGCGGCGCACCGTCTCGCGCTGGGGCCGCCCCTGGGCGTCGGGGATCAGCACCTTCACCGGGTAGTCGTTGTCGGTCTGGTCCTGGAAGACGTCGAGATCCAGGAACAGGCCCGCCTGCGGCGCGAGCATCAGGCGCCCCACCGCGCTCGTGCGCAGGGTGCCGAAGGCGCCCACCTGCGCGCTCAGGTCCAGGTGATCCCCGGCCCGGTCGCGCCGGGTGACCAGGTTCACCGCGCCCCCCAGGGCGTCGCTGCCGAAGCGGATGGGCACGACGCCTTTGTAGATCTCGACCGCCTCGATGAGCTGAACCGGCACGCTGGCCAGATCCTGGCTCAGCCCCATGGCGTCCGCGGGCAGCCCGTCGATGAGCACCCGCACCCGCTGGTCCGACAGGCCGTGGATGGCGAACTGGCTGCGGGCGCCGAGGCCGCCGGTGCGGCGCAGGGTCACGCCCTGGGCGCGATCGAGCACCGCGCCCAGATCGCCGGCCTCGGTCGCCGCCTCGGCGGTGTCCACCCGCAGCACGGCGTCGGGATCGCGGGCGTCGGGGCCGGCGCGGCGGGCGCCGATCACCGTCACGGTGTCGGTGGGATCAGCCTGCGCCGGATCAGCCCGCGCGGGCCCCCACGGGCTCAGCCCGCAGGCGGCCAGCGCAGCGGCGAGGGGCCAGGGTCGCACGGCGCCGTCAGCGGAGGGGGTAGAAGCCGCGGAACAGCCCGTCGACGGTGAAGATGGCGGTGGCCGAGCTGTCGGCGGGCACCAGCCGGTAGACCGTGCTGCTGTCGAGGGCGTCGATCTGGTCGGGGAAGCCGATCACCAGGCTGTCGGGGCTGTCGGGGTAGCCCAGGGTCTGGAAGGGGCTGCCCGCCGGCACGCCCTCCACCGGCCACGCCGCCGGGCCGTCGAGATCGATCTGCCACAGGGTGCCCGGGGCGCGGGAGGTGTTGTCGGCGCCGGACAGATCCGCCAGCGGGATGGCCATGCAGTACGAGTAGCGGCCGTTCACCGGGTACCAGCGGGTGCACTCCGCGCCGTCCAGCAGGGCCGGGAACGACACGAAGAAGTCGGGATCGAAGGCCTGCTCGCCGGCCTTGATGCGCAGCACACAGGTGGGCTTGTAGGGCACGGCTTCGAGCTGGTACGGGCGCCCCGTGAAGCTGTAGCTCGACACATAGATGTCGCCGTTGGCCGCCTTGAGCATGGTGGACGGGCCGTAGCAGCGGTCGTCCTCGATGACATCGATGATGCGGTCGGTGGTGGTGTCGAAGACCGTGACGGTCATGTTGGGGTAGTACAGCCCGTCGGCGTTGGACGAGTGCAGGGTCGACACAAAGGCCCGTTCGTCCCGCACCACGTGCTCGAACAGGAAGGCGCCCTGCATGAGCATCATGCCCTCATAGCCTTCGCGCACCGCGGGCGTGAGGTCGAAGGTGTCCTCGATGAGCATGGTGTCTGGGTTCCAGACCACCCCGGCGAGGGTGGCGCTCCACATGAAGTAGGCCTTCTCGGGGCTCACGTGCACCTGCCCGATGTCCACGCGGGTGGCGCCCGAGTCGGCGAAGCTCAAGGGTGAGTTGTCGGACTCGGTGAAGGTGCCGTCGTCGGCCACCGCATAGCGGTGCAGCAGCGGCGCGGTCCACTCACCGGCGAAGGCCCAGCCCCCGATGGTGAACAGCCGGGCGATGCCCTGGATCTCGACGCCGTTGGCGTTGTCGATGTGGCGCCCGTCGAACTGATCGCGGTGGATGGCCTGCACGTAGGTCGCCTGGGCCGGCCCCGCCGGCGTGCGGACCTCGACGCCAAACTGGAACAGGTTGGGCGCGGCGGCAGCCTGGCCACCCGCGCCGCCCATGCCCCCTTCGCCGCCGGCGCCACCCATGCCGCCTTCGCCGCCGGCGCCACCCATGCCGCCAGCGCCACCGACGCCGCCAGCGCCGCCCTCGCCGCCCTCGCCACCGACGCCGCCCGCGCCACCCTGGCCCGCCGCCGCGTCGGCGCCCTGGGCGGCCGCCGTGTCATCCCCGTCATCGCAGCCGGCCACCGCCAGCGCCGCGCACAGGCACAGCCCCAGCCGCCCGCTCATCCACCCCGTCAGGCTCTTCATCGCCGCCTCTCTCCGCACGTCCGTGGTTGGCTGGGCCGGCGACCCCCGGGGGCCGACCCAGCTGCAGGGTCGCCCGGACGGCGGGCGGCCGCATTGGGCACAGTTGCGTAGGGAGTTTCCCGAGTCAGGGGCGGGGCGACCCCGCGAGGTTGGCGATCGTCGGGTCAGATCGCGCGGTGGCGGCCGCGCCGTGCGGGTGGGCCGCCTGGGCTGCGCCGTGTGGCGGGCGCGCCGGAGAGGATCGGCGGGGGCTGGCGGCTGGGCGCGCCCGCGCCCCCTGCTAGGAGGCCGCCGGAGGGGGCGCGCCCAGCGGATCGGCCCCGATCGTGCCCATCAGGCGGTCGACGTAGGCCGGGCTGCGCACGGCCTCGAGGGTCGCCTCGGCGGCCCGCAGGCGGCCGGCGAGATCCATCTTCGCGGCGACCTCCCGGTGGCTCTCGCGGCCCAGGAAGTCCTTGAGGGACGCCACGTGCCGGGTCCACAGCGCGATGTCGCGCTGCTGCTTGGTGCGCAGGCGGGCCTGGTACCAGTCGCTGGCGCACAGGGCCTCGCGGGTGAACAGGGCGCGCAGCCGCGGGTCGTCGATGCGCAGGCCGTCGGCGTGCCCGTAGGCCATGATCTGCAGGAGCGCCTTGAGGGGTGGGCAGGCCTCGGCCACGGAGCCGTCCTCGAAGTAGGTCTGGGCGACCCGCTGGTGGGCCTCGACGATGTTGTCGATGCCGTCGACGTACTCGTCGAGGCTCTGGGTCTCGGGCTTGAGCATCGCCTCGTCGAACACCGAGCCGGGGTTGTCGAAGATGCGCCCGAAGTAGGTGTGGGTGAACCGCTGGGTGATGCGGTAGCCCAGGCGGCTCGCGAGCACCGGGCGGCCGTTGTGCTCGAAGTCTTCGAGCTTCTCGAGGGCGCCCTCGGCGATGAGGCGCGCGGGGTCGAGCTCCTCGTGGGTCATGCGCGACCAGAGCTCGGGGATGAGCAGGCTGATGTCGTGGGCGACCCGCCGGTGGCGGCCGACGTGCCCGGCCGCGGACGTGAAGGCGTTGTACCCGGTGAGGATCATCCCCACGAGGGCGTTGTTCAGGTCGGCGGTGGGCCGCAGCGCGTTGAAGGGCCCCTTGGTGAGCGCCCCCTCGGAGCCTGCCCCGGTGGTGGAGGGGGACTTGCCGGTGAGGCTGCACACGAAGTCCATGAACAGCTCAGGCAGCTCCTGGTAGTGGATCGGGTTGTAGACGGCCAGCGGGCGGATGCCCGCCTCGGGGTCGGCGGGGTTGTTGCGGCGCCCCGGCAGCACGGCCTGCACCGGGCTCATGACGGGCTCCCCGAGGGGCACCTGCCGGAACAGCCGCGCGCCCACCTGGGCCACGTAGGCGTCGCGGCCGTCCACGAGATCCGGGCGGGTCTGCAGGTAGCGCGGGTTCTTGGTGGGCGTGCCGTCGTAGATGCGCGGGTGGGCCGAGGACACCACGAAGCCCCGCCCGGCCGTGGCCGCGCCCCGGATGAGAGCCTGCATCGGCGGGGTCCAGGCGTCGAAGTCGACCTCTCGATCCACCAGCGCCCGGGCGGTCTCGGCCGACAGCGGCTCGAAGTTCGACACGAACACGTTGTCCCCCGACAGATCCGCCTCGGCCTGCTTGTCGTAGCCGCGGTGGATGGCGTCGTCGGGCCGCTGGAAGAACCGGCTCTCGCAGTTCTCG
This sequence comes from bacterium, assembly GCA_030424955.1. Taxonomy (GTDB): domain Bacteria; phylum Myxococcota_A; class Bradymonadia; order UBA7976; family UBA1532; genus JACKDL01. The sequence continues at coordinate 4,904 of JAUHVS010000390.1, forward strand.
ACGATCTTCACGCTCTCGTTCGGGAAGGCCTCGTTGCGGTTCTTGAGCCAGCTGGCGGGCACGACGATGGAGGCCGAGATGTCGTCCTCCATCTGCACCTTCCGGGCCGGGATGAAGTCCTGGCGCAGCTTGAAGGTGCGCCAGGAGCCGTCATCGGCGATGCCCACGCGCAGGTAGCTGGCGATCAGCCGCCGGCCCTCGAAGCGCAGCTCGTGGCCCCGCTTGCCGTTGACCCGGTCCACCGTGAAGCGGCTGCGCCAGTCGGCGCCCCAGGTGGGCTGGTAGAAGCGCTTGACCGCGAACACGAGCGCCTTGATGTGGTGGGGGATGGTCTCCAGCCACGCGTTGTATGCGGGCGTGAAGTTCTCGGGGGACGGCGTGAACAGCTTGATCACCGAGCCCAGCGTGCGCCGATCGGACAGCAGGGAGCGGGTCTCGACCTCGGTGTAGTCGGGGCGCAGGTGCTCGAGCAGGCGATCGGAGTAGTCGCGCTCGAGCAGCGCCTGCACCCGGTCGAGGTCGGCCTTGAACTCACCGATGAACAGCGGGCCGTAGAGGATGGCGTCCGAGATGGACTTCGAGATCTCGGACTTGCCGCCGCCCGAGACCGTCGAGGGCTGGATCGAACGGGGGCTGCTCGAAGCGTTCCGACGCGACGACGTGGTCCGCGTGTCGAACGTCGAGGTCGTCCGATTCGAGCTGGCGGCTACGACCAGCCCGTCTGGACTTCGTCCGCCCCATCGCCAGGACGAGGACCCGCCTGGGAAACGTCTCCTCGGAGCAAGTACCACTCTCGAACGCGATCAGTGACGTGAACCAGACGGTCCCACGAAGCCCCGCCCACGTACACCTTCCGCATCTCGCGGGAGGCGTGGCCCATCAGGTAGTCGACCGCGACGGGGTCTTCGGCTTCGTGGGCGATGGTGGCGAAGGTCGGCCGCAGGCGGCGAAAGCCCCCGACTTCCTCGCGGGCCGCTCGCTTGGCGGTCTTCCGCCACTGCTGGGCGAGGGTGGTCGTCTGGACGGGGCGGTCGCCGCGGAGGTGGTTGCCGTCGACTGGGGTGCCCGTCTGGCTCAGAAACACGAGGTCTTCGTACTCCTTGGCGGCGGGCTTGACTCGCTCGCCGATCGCGGCCTGGATGGCGTCGATCGTCTCGGGCCAGAGCGG
>JAUHVS010000391.1 GCA_030424955.1 bacterium
CCGGCGGCGCCGACCTCACCCTCTGCGCCCTCGGGCCCCTCGGGGCCCTCACACGCAAACAACGCGACCGCGACGAGCGCGATCCACCATGGGGCCGACTGACTGTGTCGACGCATGCCCCTGCCTCCCTTCGTCCGCGCAGCGGGCTCGCCCTGAGGGGGCCTCGCCGCGCAGCTGTGCCCAGCCCTTGCCGGGCTGCGGTTTGCGCGATCCGCCGCCGTCCCTGACGGCGGTCGCTCATTGAAGTGAACGGGCGGGCGCGCCGGCGGCCGTGGCCCCCGCGCCCGCGCCATGCTCAGCGGCCCCCCGCGTGGCAGCGCACGCAGGGCTGGTCCTGGCGCAGCCGGCCGCCGGCCGAGTAGCCGCTGGGGTGCGGGCTGCCGCCTGGGCGCCCGACGGCGTGGCAGTCGATGCAGAGATCCGCGCCGGGCCCGCTGTGGCAGCTGGCGCAGCTCAGGATGTCGCGGCGGGCCTCGACGCCGTGCCGGTTGCCGTTGCCGGGGGTGAGGCTGGCCCAGCCCCGCGGGTGCGGGTTGAGGCCACCGGGGCCCCGGCCCGCGGCGGTGTGGCAGCCGAGGCACTCGCTCTCGCTGTGGCAGCTGATGCACAGCGGCCCCTCGATGCGCGCCTCGGGGGCGTGGCGCTGCACGAAGTTGGGCTCGTGGATGAAGTTGCGGTCGATGCGGTCGGCCCACTGCAGGTGCAGGGCCACCGGCGCGCGCTTGTCGTGGCAGTCGGCGCAGAAGGTCTGGGTGTGGCACTGGCTGCAGCGGTCCACCGCGGTGCGGGCCTCGGCGCCGTGGCGGCGCAGGAAGTCGCCGATGTGGGCCTGGTGGGTGACGGGCTGCAGGGGGTAGCGCACCAGGTTGTTGTGGCAGGCCTCGCAGCGCAGCTCGTCGAGCCAGGGCTGATGGCACTGGGCGCAGTCGCTCATGGTGGGGATGGCGCCGGTGCGCGCGGAGTCCTTGGTGGCGGCGTTCTTGTGGCAGGTGACGCACTGGCCGCCGGTCTCTTTGAGGTGGCGCTTGTGATCGAAGGTGAGGCTCTTCTTCAGGTGCCGCAGGGCCGTGGGGGCCTCTTCTTCCTGGTGGCAGGAGAGGCAGTCGGCCTTGTCGGCCTCGCCCGCGTGGCTGTCCTTGTGACAGTCGACGCAGATGGGGTTGGTGGGCAGGTGCAGGGCGTCGGCGTCGCCCGCGCTCATGTCGCCGTGGCACACGGTGCAGTTGACGCCGTTGCGCACGTGCACGGCGTGGCCCACGCCGGCCTTGGGCTCGGCCGCCTCGTGGCGGGCGTGGCAGCCCGCCAGCAGGCCGGCGAAGAGCGCGAGGGTGGCCCCGAGGTGGCGGGGGCGGACGGTGCGGATCATGGTCCACTCCCCCAGCGCACGGGGGCGCCCAGGGCGTGCTCCAGCAGGAGCATGCCGCTGAGGCGGCCGTCGGGCCAGCGGTCGGCGTGGGCGGTCTCGAGGGCGCAGTAGGCGAACCAGCCGGGCCAGGGCTCGAAGCCCGTGCCCACGCGGCCGTAGGCTGCCGGGCCGCCCTCGGCCTCGAGGTCGCCGAGGGTCTCGACGGTGCCAAAGAGGCTGCGCACGATGGGCCAGCGGCCGGCGAGGCGCAGGGTGCCGCTGCGGCCGGTGCGATCGACGATGGCCGTCAGCTCGGCGACCATCTTGGAGCCGGCGTGGGTGTGGCCGTCGGCGGCGAGGCGGTATCGGCCCGCGCCCACGCGGTCGCGGCTGTAGATGGCCGCGCCGTCGAGGCGGAAGCGCAGGTTGGGCAGCACCAGGTACTCGGCGACGGCGCCGATCTCGTCGCGGATGTCTTGGGCGAAGACGGCCAGGACCTCGTCGGCGGCGAGCAGCAGATCCATGCGGGTGTGGCGGCCGTAGCCGCGGAACCACAGGGTGTCGGTGGGGCGCCAGAAGGACTCCAGGCGGGCGTCTACCAGGGCCTGGGACTCGACGTCGGTGGTGGCGAACAGGTTGGCGCCGAGCGAGTCGATGGGGCCCTTCCAGTCGACGCCGGCGGTCCAGCGGGTGCGCTGGCGGACGCCGGCAGGGCGCTGGTGCAGCACGCCCAGCTCGAGCCGGGTGTGGGTGAAGGGCAGGAAGGCCACGTGGCCGCCGACCTCGGGGATGTCGCCGAAGGCGTCCTTGGGGTCGAGGCCCGACAGGCCGGTGCGGCCGGCGACCTCGACGCGGCCGTCCATGAACCGGCCCACCAGGGTGGCGCCGTCGAGGGCGGTGAGGCGGCGGGCGCCGATGCGGCTCCACTGGCGGCCCACGGTGAGCTTCAGCGGGCCCCAGCCGTTGGTGAACAGCAGGCTGGTGAGGGTGCCCGAGAGATCGTCGGCGCTGTAGGCGGCGTTGCCGGGGGCGTGGCCGATCCAGCCGCTCATCTCGACGTCGACGTCGCCGCGGGTGACGAGGCGAACGCTGCCCAGGGCGGCGGGCTCGATGCGGCCGTCGGGGTTGGGCACCGATGAGGGGTCGAGGCGCAGGTACATGCGGCTGCGCACGGAGGTGTAGATGGGCTCCTCGGGCGCGGCCGGGGGCTCGTTGGCGTGCGCGGGCAGCCCGAGGGTCGCCGCGAGGCACAGGGCAGGCCAGGGGCGCATCATCGGAAGTCCACCCTGCCGTTGGCGTGCAGGCCAGGGGCGATGATCGCGCCCTGGGCGTCGATGACCGCGCCGTGGCACTGCGCGCAGTTGCCCGGCGGGTGGTCGGCCGGCGGCACGCCGTGGCAGGCGCCACAGCTGCCGGCGAGGGGGTCGCCCGCCCAGGTGGGCTCGGGCCGGAAGCCCTCGGCGGGGGGGGCGTCCAGGTGGCCCGGGGCCTCAACGGTGGCCGGCACGGTGTGGCAGGCGTCGCAGCCCACGGGCGCGAAGGCCTGGGTGTTGGCGTGGGCCAGGTGGGCGCCGCTCTCGGGGGGATCGCCGTGGCAGCCGTCGCAGCCGGCGGGGAGGATCACCTGCACCTGGCCGTCTACGTGGGTGTCGTCGCCCAGCGGGTGGCACTGCACGCAGGCGCCCGCGGGGTGGTTGGCGGGCGGCTCGCCGTGGCACGCGCCACAGCCGTCGACCGTCGTGGGATCGGCCCAGCTGGGCTGGCCGGCGAGGTGGCAGCCGCTGTCGCTGCAGGTGGTGCCGGCGTAGGCGCCGCCGCGGCGCAGGGCGATGACCGGATCGCCGTCGAGGTGGTCGGCGAGCTGGGCGGGGTTCGGGGCCGTGTGGCACTCGCCGCAGGCGAACCGGGCGTGGCCCGCGTGCGCGCCGGCGGGGACGGCCTGGCCGTTGACGTGGCAGTCGTCGCAGCTGTCGGGGGCCAGGTGATCGACGTCGAGCCGGCCGTCCACGTGGTCCTCGGGCACGGCGATGCGCTGGTCGGGGGCGGCGGTGGGGTGGCAGCGCGCGCAGTCCCCCGGGGGGTGGTTGGCGGGGGGCACGCTGTGGCAGCCGTCACAGGTGATGAGGCTGTCGCCCCAGCGGGGCCGCGTGGGGCCGTGGCAGGTGGTGTCGCTGCAGCGGCCGCTGGCGAACGCGGCGCTGTCGCCGGCCCGTGGGCTCAGCACGACCTCGGCCGCGTCGGGGGTGGCGTCCTGCAGGACGTGGCCGGGGGCCTCGGCGGTGGCCGGCAGGGTGTGGCAGGTGCCGCAGGCCACGGGCTGGGCGTCGGCGGGCTGCTTGTGGGCCGGGTGCGCGCCCGTGGTGGGCCAGGGATCGTCGCCGGCGCCGTGGCACTCGCCGCAGCCGAAGCCGAGCCAGTCGCGGGCGTTGATGACGCCGTTGGCGTGCAGGGCCGGGTTGATGATGGCGCCGGCGGCGTCGACCACGTCGCCGTGGCAGCGATCGCAGCGGTCGATGGGGTGATCGGCGGGCGGCGTGGCGTGGCAGTCACCACACTGCACGGCCGGGTCGCGCCAGCGGGGGACGGGCACGGTGGCGCCGGGGCCCGCGTGGCAGGCGGTGTCGCTGCAGCCGCCGGTCTGGGCGTCGAAGCTGGGGGCGGCGCCGCGGGCCAGCGCGAGGCCGGTGAAGCGCACGTCGCCGTCGCCGCGGTCTTCGAGGTGGCCGGGGCTGGCGAGGGACCCGGGCACCTCGTGGCAGGTGGCGCAGTCGAAGCGGGTGTGGGCCGTGTGGGCGCCGCCGGGCTCGGCGTGGCAGGTGGCGCAGTCGTCGACGCCCTGCTCGTGGCAGCCGTTGCAGGCGCCCTCGCCGGTGGTGGGCGAGTGGCAGTCGTTGCAGGCCTCGAGGGGGTAGTTGCGGGCCTCGAGCCACGCGCCATGGCCGCTCGCCGTCGCCCACCCCTCGGGGTGGCGCCCGGCGCTGCGCAGGCCTTCGAGCTCGCTCGGCTCACCACAGGCGACGAGCGCGAGGCAAGCGAGGATGGCGGGGGCGGCGGGCCAGCGCACGATCAGTCCTCCACCGCCTCAGGCGCACCGAAGAAGATCTCGAAGCGGGCGACCCCCAGGTCGGCGTCTTCGACGTGGCAGCCGTCGCAGCTGTTGCGCATGGCCGGGGCCCCGGCCGCGGTCTGGGCCGCGGACTCGTGGGGCGCCACGATGTGGAAGGTGTGGCTGCTGATGTCGTTGTCGATGGCGCTCTTGGCGGTGTGGGGCATGTGGCAGCCGATGCACTGGCCGCTGCCGGTGGTGCCGGGGGCGTAGCGCACGTGCAGGGTGTGGGCGGTGATCTCGACCTCGTCGGCGAAGCCGTGGGGGCCGTGGCAGTCGAGGCACAGCGTGTTGTCGCGGGCCGGCAGCTTGAGGGCGCTGTCGAGCGGGCCGCCGTGGGGGTCGTGGCAGTCGAAGCAGGCCACGAGGTTGAAGGGGTTGCGGCCGTGGGCCACGCCGCCGGCGCCCGCGTTGAGGTCGTCGCTGTACTGCTGGTGGTGCTGGCGGCTGCTGGGCACGCGGTCGAAGCGGGTGTCGTCCCACAGGCCGTCGCCAGCCACGAAGCCGTCGGCCAGGGCGTCGGCTGCGGTCAGCTGGCCGTCGGGGCCGCGGGCCTCGATCCACGGGAACTCGAACCGGCCGGCCTCGCCCGCCTCGGTCTTGCTGTGGCCGCGCACGTGGCAGCCGCCACAGGTGGCCTGGGCGCGCTGGAAGCCGGCCCAGGCGTCGGCGTCCGCGACGCTGCCGTCGAAGCCGATGATGCCGAAGGTGTTGTCGGGGTACAGCCGGCGCGGGTTGACGATGGTGTCGCTGCGCGGCGACTGGATGTGCAGCGAGCCGGGCCCGTGGCAGTTCTCGCAGCCGGTGTTGAGCTCGGTGTAGGTGGCGGTGACCACGTCCTCGGCGTTGGCCTCGAGGCGCAGGCCGGTGGAGTGGCAGCCCTGGCAGCTGGACTCGAAGCTGGTGTTGGCGCTGGGGGTCAGCAGGCGGCCCTGGGCGTCGACCCAGCGCTCGAGGTGGTAGGCGACCCACTCGCCGGTGGCCTCGTTGTACTGCAGGGGCGACAGCCGCAGGGTGTCGTCGAGGCGCACCATGTAGCGCTGCTTGAAGCGCCCGTGGCCCGCGCCATAGGTGTGGCTGACGGGGTAGCGGCGGGTCTCGCCGGTGACGGCGTCGTCGAGCTCGAAGGCCTCGGCGCCGCTGTCGGTGCGCACCAGGCGCACGGTGACATCGGGCAGGCCGGCGGCCGAGAGCACGACCTCGCCCGCCCACGGGGCGGACACGACCGGGCCCTTGCCGGCGTCGCCGGGCACGTCGATGGGCCGCACGGAGTGGGCGTGCACGCTGCTGTTCCAGCGGGCGTAGGTGCCGGCGTGGCAGCCCGCGCAGGCGCTGGAGCCGACGTAGGTGGGGGTGCGCAGGCCGGCGATGGGCAGCACCAGGTCGACCTCGACCAGGTCGCCGGGGGCCGGCCGCACGCCCACGGCGCTGGCGGTGCCGAAGCCCGTGCCCGGCGCCCAAGCGCTCAGGGCGTACTCGGTGGGCAGCACGGTCAGCGCGAAGGCGCCGTCGGCGTCGGTGAAGCCGCGGTGCCCGCCGAAGTCGGTGAAGACCTCGGCGCCCGCGACGGCGCGGCCGTCGGCGGTCAGCACGCGGCCGGTGACCAGGGCCTCGATG
>JAUHVS010000392.1 GCA_030424955.1 bacterium
ACCTCGTCGCGCAGCCTGCGTCGGACGCCGGTGTGCTCGCCGAGGTGGACGCCGGCGCGCTCTGATGCCCGGCGCGCCGCGGCCTGCCTGGCCCGGCGCAGCCACCGCCCCTCCACTCCATGGGCCCGCCCGCCCGCCGCGGCGCCCGGCCCCCGAATCCCCAGGAACGCATGCCCCTCGACCACTCTGACATTGTGCTGGAAGAGCTGGCCCGCCTCCGTGAAGAGGTGGTCAACACCCGCAACGTCTCCATCAAGACCGACAACCTGATCAAGAACGTCGCGGCCGAGGTGAAGGCCATCACCGACCGACAGGCGCAGACCGAGCGCAAGTCGATCCTCAACTCGGTGTTCGCCTACGTCATCTTCGTGGTGCTCATCGGCGCCGGGCTGTACCTGACCTTCCAAGCGCGCTTGGAGAAGCACCAGGTCAACCACGCGCTCTACGAGAAGAAAGAGGCCGGCTACAAGCGCACCATCGCTGAGCTCAACGCGGAGCTTGGTCGCTGGAAGCAGATCGAGCGCGAGCTGCTGGAGTTCGAGCGGCTGGTGCGCGACGGCAACAAGGCCCTGGCCGTGGCGAAGTTCTCCACGCTGCGGCGGGTGCGCTTCTCGGGCTTGCTCGAAGATCTGATCGTCCGCTTCAAGGCCGAGGTCGCCCTCGAGATGTTCCAGAAGGGGCGCGACCTGTACGAGAAGGGCACCTTCGACAAGGCCGACGAGGCCTTCTTGAAGTCGTTGGAGTACGACGAGCAGCCCAAGCACCTGGCCGAGCTGCTGTTCTATCAGGGCATGTCAGCGCTGCGCTTGAAGGACTTCCCCCGCGCCGCCGAGCTGCTGCGCAAGGCGCTGGAGTCCGAAGACAGCCTCGACACCCGTGACAAGGCCGTCGCCCGCTACCACCTCGCCTACGCCCATGACCGCATGGGCGAGAAGCGGACGGCGCGCAATCTGTACTTCCGGTTCTTTGAGCGCCACACCAAGCACTCGCTCGCGCCCCGCGCGAAGCGCCGCTACCAGCAGCTCAAGGGCAGCTGAGGCCGAGCCGCTCGGCGTGGGTCACGGGGCGGCGCTGGGCGCGCGGGTCGTGCCGGCTGCGAAGTCGGTGTTGAGGCGCTCCAGGGGCCGCCGGCCCACCTCCACGAACGAGTTCAGGCCGGTGGTCCAGGCAAGGTGCATCCGCTCGACGTCGTCGATCAGGCGCCGCAGCTGCGCGTCCTCCTTGACCGGGCAGCGACTGCGGAGCTGACGGGCCTGCGTGTGCCAGCCTGCCGACCAGCCATTCCACTCGCCGGCGAGGGCGGGGGAGGGCACCGGCTCGGCGAGCAGCTCCGTGGCCTTGGCGTGCAGCGCGGCGTTCAGGCTGCGGGCCCCCCGGGTACAGGCGGCGCGGTCGAGGGTCACGCCGCCATCGGGCCGCGCGGACGGGCCCATCACGTGCCACGTGACCGACAGCGACACGCTGAGCAGGAAGCCCACCGCGAAGATCCAGTACAGCACGCGGTAGGCCCGCGCGATGGGCCCCCGGCGGGGGCGCCCGGTCACTTCACGATCCGCAGGAAGGGCGCCCTTGGGGGCGGGGGGCTGGAGTCTTCAGGCGGCCCCGCGGCCGCTGGCTCGTCGTCGTCCAGCGGGCCATCGGCGGGGTCGGCCTGGTCTTCACCGAGCTGGGGCCGGTCGTCGCCGAGATCCGCCAGATCGTCCTCCGCGACGCCACCGGCGTCCCCGGCTTCGCGGGCGAGGGTCGCGGCCGCCGCCTCTGCCGCCGCCAGCAGCTCCGGGGGGATGGCGTCCTCAAAGACCGCGCGCTCGCCCGTGGCGTCGCAGCTCATGGCCCAGACGGCGCTCCAGGGCAGCACACAGATCTGGCGGTTGCCGCCGAAGGAGAGGCTCGCCTTGACCTCCAGGGGCCCGACCTCAAACACGTCGAGCTGGAAGCGGCGGCTCAGGTTGAGCACCAGCATGGGGTCGTCCCGAAGGTGCGCCGGGACCTCCACGCCGTCTCGGCGGGCGTCCACGTGCACCTGCACCAGGCCCTCATCGAGCAGGGCAATCAGCCGCGCGCGCTTCTCGCGTTCGCTGGGGTCGGGGAACCGCATCGGACCTCCGGAGTTGACCGCTCGGGCGACCTACCACACTTGGGGGGCGTGCAAAAGCGTGAGCCCCGGCGCGGTCTGGTGAGGGTCGGCGAATCGTGGTAATCGACAGCTTCGTCCGCGTTCAACGGTTGAGGCTCGCCCATGACGAGATGGCTCGGGGTCTTGGCGGTGTTCCTATGCACCGCGACCGTCGCACACGCAGACGTGAACGGCTTCTCGGAGCCAGAGGTCCCCTCGATCACGCTGGTCGAGCCCACCGCGCGGGGCTTGGAGCGCATCGCGGGGGTGTGGGCCCGCCGCAGGCAGGCCCTGGAGCGCGGCGACGCGGCGGGCGTCGACAGCCTCCTCGACGAGGTCGTCAGCCTGCGCCGCGAGCTGGGCATCCAGCGGCTGGATGCCCTCGGGGTGGCGCTGGTCCGCGAGGCCGATGCGCTGCGTCGCGATGGCAAGCTCGATCTGGCGGGCCGGCGCCTGGACGCTGCGGAGCGGCTCGCACCGGGGCTGCCCGAGATCGCCGACGCCCGCGGGACGCTGGCCGCCACCCAGGCACCCTTCGCTGTGCACCGGCGCCTGCTCGCAGGGATCGAGGGGGCCCGCCGCCGCAGCCAAGACTTCTCACGACGCATGATCCAGATGAGCGACGCGACCCTGAGCGCGCTGATCATCGGCGCCGCCCTCGCGCTCCTGTTCCTCGTCGCCCAGCTCGCGCGCTACGGCGTACACCTCTACCACGACCTCGGGCGGGCGTTTCCGAGCGTCCTGCGGCCGCTGCTGGTGGCGAGCCTGGCGCTGCTGGCCGTGCTCCCGTTGTTCTACGGCTTTGGGCCCTTCTTGCTCGTCAGCCCGGTGTTGATCGTGCTCTGGGCATACCAGGGGGCGACCGAGCGCATCTTGTCGGTGGTCTTTGCCGTCGGCCTCGCGGGGTCTCCGTGGGCGCTGCGGGCGGCGGATCGGCTCAGCGAGGCGGGCACCGGGGTGGGACAGGCGCTGCACGCCCTGTCGATCAACCCGCTCGACGAGCGCGCCGAGGCGCAGGTGCGCGAGGCGGTGGCCGCCGATGAGACGGACTGGTACGCCCAGGCGGTGCTCGGGGTGGCGCTGAAGCGGCAGGGCAAGGCCCGCGAGGCCGCGCGGCTGCTGAGCGACGCGGCGCGGGTGGCCAACGATGACGACGCCGCGGCGGCGATCTGGAACAACCTGGGCAACACGTGGTTCGCCCTGGGGCGGCCCCTGGCGGCCCAGGCAGCCTACGAGCAGGCCACCCGCCTGCGGCGGCGGGATCCGATCGCCTGGTTCAACCTCCACCGCCTCCACCAGCGCAGCCGGCAGATGCCGGAGTCCGAGGCTGCGCTGGCCAAGGCGTCGGCGTCGAGCGCGACCCGGGTGTCGGACTGGAACGGCGACGACGACACCGGCGTAAACCGGTTCGTGGTGGACGCGCCGCTCCCCGACGGCCTCTTGGTGTCGCGGGCCCTCGATGGGCTGTTCCGGCCGTCGGCGTTTGCCCACCGGGTCTGGCAAGACTTCGCTGGCCCGTTGCCCGAGGTGGCTGCCGCCGCGTCGGGCGGGGCTGCGCTGCTGGCCTTCGTCCTGCTGTTCATGCTGCGCGAGCGGTTTTCGCTCTCGTGGCCGTGCGCCCGGTGCGGCCAGCAGGCCACGGTACACCTGTCTCAGGGTCGACCGGACGGTCCGGTCTGCACCCAGTGTGACTCGCTCTTCGTCCGCAACGTCCCCACCGACCGGCGCACGCGGTTCGAGAAGGAGAGCCAGATCGGGCGGCACCAGGTGGTGAAGGCCTGGGCCCGGCGGATCGCGGCGATCGTGCTCCCTGGCTTCGGCCCGCTCACGGACGGCCGGCCGCTGCGTGGCCTGCTGCTGGCCGGGCTGGCCGGCTGGCTCCTGTTGCGCGTCTGGCTGCCCGGGGGCCTGCTCCACGAGCCCTTCGCGCCTCGCCTGGTGGTTGAGACCTGGGTGTACGTCGGCCTCGGGCTGGTCGCGGTGGCCTGGCTGGCGACCGTCGTTCAGACCTTCCGCACGAAGGGGGTGCACTGATGGCGCTCGCAGGTGCGCTCAGCGACTTCGGCATCGCCGAGATCCTCCAGCTGATTGGGAGCCAGAACAAGACCGGCGTCCTGGCCGTGACGGATCTCGACGATCATGGGGACGTGCACGTGTACTTCTCGTCGGGGCGCATCATCCGCTGCGAGGTCGATGGCCGGGGCTTGCGCGACGACCTCGGTGAGCTCCTGCGCCAGGCGGGGCTGATCGATCGTAGCCAGCTGGATGCCGCGCGCAAGGTGCAGAAGAAGACCCTGGGGCGCATCGGCGACATCCTCGTGGAGCGGGGCGCCATCGACGCAGAGTCCGTGACCAGCGTGCGCGCGCTCCAGGTGCGTGAGCGGCTGTACCGCCTCTTCCAGGAGCGAAAGGGGGCCTACCGCTTCGAGGCGAAGCCCCCCAACTTCACGAAGGCCGACATCGCCCCCATCTCGGCAGAGTCCGTGCTGATGGAGGGGCTGCGGATGGCGGACGAGTGGCCGCTCATCCGCACCCGCGTGCACAACTACGACGCCGTCTTCCGGCGCCTGCGGGATCCCAGCGAGGGCGCGAACGACGCCGATCAGCTCGAGCAGCTGCTGGATGACGCCTTCTCGGAGTTCGTCGATCCGGTGGTCAAGGCCGGCGGCGGCGGGGCGGGCCTCGGCGCGGCCGAGCGGCGCATCCTCGACCTGATCGATGGGCGACGCGACGTGCACGCGCTCATCGCCCGCGCGCGGGTGGGGGAGTTCGAGACCTGCAAGGCACTCTACAACCTGCTCCAAGAGGGCTACATCGAGCCCGTCAAGGCCGTGAAGCGCCAGGCGCAGCCCAACCTGCGGGGGGCCACCCGCTGGCGGCGCCTGATGGCCCGGGTGCTGGTGAACGGCGCCGTGCTGGGGCTCCTGGTGGGCCTGGTGGTGGTGTTGCCCGGGCAGCGAAGCGCGCTGGAAGGCAACGCTGAGGCGCTCGCGGCCGAGGGCCAGCTGCGGGTTCGGGCCAACCGCCTGGCCGTCGTGGCCTCGGCCCTCGAGGTGTATCGCCTGGAGCATGGGGCCTACCCCGACAGCTTGGAGGCGCTGGTGAGCGCCGACTTGATCGATGACGCGCTCCTGGCCCCCTTGGGCGGGGTCGAGATGGACTACGTGGGGATCGGCGTGGATTACGTGCTTCAGTGAAGGGGCGAGACCAGGGGCCAACCGAGACGGTTCATCTGGAGCTGCCCGAGGGGCGGGTCGCCCTGTCACCCCTGTTCGGGCCGCAGGACGCCCACCGCCGGTTGCTCGAGAAGCGCCTGGGTATCCGCATGTCGGGCCGGGGCACCCAGCTCAGCATCAGCGGCCCGCCCGCGGCCCTGGGCTTCGCCCAGCGGGTCGTGCAGGAGCTCCTCGAGGTGATCCGCAGCGGCGCGCCGCTGTTCCTGCAGGACATTGAGCAGGCGGTCGCGGTGCTCAAGGGGGACGGCACGGTCGCCCTGAAGGCCCTGCGCAGCCGCAGCCTGCTCACCACCCACGATCGCCGCACCATCACGCCGAAGACCGCAAACCAGAGCGCCTACATGGACCTGATGGCGGTCAACGACGTGGTCTTCGCCATGGGCCCCGCCGGCACCGGGAAGACCTACCTGGCCATGGCGGCGGCCGTCGCGGCCTTCAAGCAACGCGACGTTGAGCGCATCATCTTGGCGCGGCCAGCGGTCGAGGCAGGGGAGCGCCTGGGTTTCCTGCCCGGCTCGCTCTCCGAGAAGGTCAACCCGTATCTTCAGCCGCTCTATGACGCGCTCTTCGACCTCATGGGCCTGGAGCACGGCGGGCAGCTGCTCGAGCAAGGCGCCATCGAGGTGGCGCCCCTCGCGTTCATGCGTGGGCGCACGTTGAACAACAGTTTCATCATCCTCGACGAGGCCCAGAACACCACGCCCGAGCAGATGAAG
>JAUHVS010000393.1 GCA_030424955.1 bacterium
GCCGTCTGCTGCGCGTCTCGCTGCCCGCCGTCGGCGACGGGCGGCACGCCGGCGGGCTCGTCGCCGTCCGGGCTGCAGGCGGTGAGGGTCGCGAGGGCACACGCGAGGGCTAGGCGGCGGCTCATGGTTCGCTCCGTGGACGCAGGGGACGGGCAGGGGACGGCCTACGGTGGTGGATTCGGGGGGGGAAGGCAACGTCGCGCGCGGCGGTCGCGGCCGCGCGCGGCGAGGGCGCCGCGGGCCGCTACTGCTGGGCCAGCCGGGCCATGAGGTGGGCGTCGGCGCGCTCCGCGGGGGTGAGCCGGGCCAGCGGATCGGCGCTCAGGGCCGCCCACGCGGCGGGATCCGGCGTGCCCTCCACGGGCTCGCCGGCGGCCATCCAGGCCCGCACGGCCGGGGTGTCAGGCAGGTCCACCAGCAGGTGCAGCCGGTCGCGGGTGCCCCCGTTGAGGGCCCCGTGGGCCTTGCTGTTGTTGAAGGCCCACGGCTCGCCAGCGGGGAAGTGGGCGAAGCGGCCCGCCACCGCCAGCCGCGCCTCCGGCTGGGTCACCAGGGGCAGGTGCACGCGGTGGTGCTCGTCCCAGAAGGCCGTGTTGTCGACGTGCACGCTGATCTGCGCCCCGGGCGGGCTCTTGCCGACCCAGGCCACCAGCGCGGGGGCGGGCAGGGCGTCGTCCAGCAGCGCGCGCAGGGCGGGCAGCCGGGCGAGGGCGGGGGCGTCGACGGCGATCCCGCTGGTCAGCTCGCCCCCCGGGGTGCGGGTCGGCGGGCCGCCGCGCAGGATCAGGAACTCGGTGCCCAGGTGCCACTTCCACTGGCTCGGCAGCCACGGCAGGCCGGGGGCCGCGACGGCCTCGGCGGCGGCCCGCACGTCGATCTGGCCCGGCAGCCGCAGGAACCGGGCGGGCTTGTGGATGGCGGCCGGGCTGCGCGTGTGCGGGCGTTGGTGCATGCTCACCTCTCCGGGTCCCGGGCCCGATCGTAGCACCGTTGGTCCCCATGCGCCGTCACGTCCTGGTCGTCGTGGATGATCTGCAGCAGGCCCCCGCCCAGGTGGCCCTGGGCCGCTGGCTGGCGCACGCGCCGCGGGTGGTGGTGCGCGTGCCGCGGCCCTCGCCCTGGGTGATCCGGCCCTGGGCGACGGTGGCGGAGGCGCTGGCCGAGGCCGAGGCGTGGCTGGCCCGCGCGGGGGTCGAGGGCGAGGTGTCGGTGGCCCCCACGGTGGAGGCGCTGGCGGCCCAGGCCCACGGGCTGGTGGTGCTGGCGGGGCCGGACGCCGGGGTGTCGGCCTGGTGGGCCTGCGGGGTGGCGGTGGCCTGGCCCGGCGCGAACCGGCCCGGGCCGGCGGGGCGGGTGGCGGTGGACTGGCCGACGCCCGCGCTGGCGGGCCCGACGCCGGCCTGGTCGCTGCGGCGCCGGGGCGGATCGCTGTCGGTGCTCACGGGGGCGGCCGAGGGGTCGCCCGGGGTCGAGGGGGTCGCGGCCGAGTTTGGGGCGGTGCTGGGCTGGCGGGGCGAGGTGGCCCTCGCGCCGCTCCCGGCGGCCCCCGACCGCCCCGCGGCGGTGCGCGCCTGGCTGGCCGCCCACCCCCAGGACCTGCTCGTGCTGCCCACCCCCACCCACGGCCTCACCTGGGGCCTGGCCCGCCACCCGTGGCCCTGCGCGGTCCTCGCCCCGCCGCCCCGCCACGCCTCGCCCCTCGACCCGTCGGATCTGCTGCAGCTGGGCGACCGGCTGGTGGGCGGCGTCGGGCACCAGCGCCCGCTGGGGGCGCTGGCGCTGTGGCCCGGCGGCACGCTGCGGGTCGTGCACGCCGGCCACCGCTCGGACCCCGTCGCCGTGGACGGCGGGCGCCTCGTCGTCGACGATCCCGGCGCCCCGGCGCTGGGCATCGAGACCGTGGCCGACCGGCCGCCGCGGCTCGTGCGGGTGCTGCGGCCGGGCGCCGCGCCCATCGTGCTGTTCGACGCGGATCTGGACGGGCCGCGGGTCGCCCGCTGGCCCCTGGGGGATCGCCAGCGCTGGGCGGTGCGGCTGCGGCCCGGGCCCGCGCGGGCGGACGCCATCGCGGCGGGGGCCCACGCCCTGCTCGACGCGGCGGCGGTGCTGAACGACGGCGGCCCGAGCGACCTGCCGAGCCGGGTGGCGCCGCTGCGGCTCTTGCGGGTGGCGCGGACCCTGCGCGCGGCGGGGCACGCGGTGGTGCTGGTGGCCGCCGAGGGGGCCGGGCAGGGCTTCGCGGCCATCGATCCGGCGGTGCTGGACGGCCTGGACGGCCCCGCGTGCGAGGCGCGCCTCGCCGCCGCAGCGGGCCCGTGCCCCACGGATCTGTCGGGGCCGTGGCCCGCCGGCCGCGCGCTGACGGACGCGCAGGCCACCACCGCCCGCCGGGTGGAGGTCGAGTGGGACAACGGGGCCGCCCTGCAGGGCCTGATCGCCCAGATCTCGGCGGCGCAGCGGCGGGTGCACCTGCAGGTCTACATCTACGAAGAGGACGCCGTGGGCACGGCCCTCGCCGACCGCCTCATCGCCGCTGCGGCCCGCGGGGTCGAGGTGCGGGTGCTGGTGGACGCCCTCTACAGCGGGCACCACGTCTTCGGGCGCGAGAACGCCGTGCTCAGCCGCCTGGACGCGGCGCCGGGCGTGTGGGTGCGGGCGTCGCGGCCGGTGGACGGCCTGCCGAGCGTGGTGGATCTGAAGGGCCGCGACCACCGCAAGCTGGTGGTGGTGGACGGCCGCGTGGCCCGGCTGACCGGCCGCAACGTGGGCGCGCCCTACTACACCGGCTTCGAGGCCGTCGAGCTGACCCGCGAGAGCCCCTGGCTCGCCGTGCCGTGGCTGGACGCCGGGGTGGTGCTGGAGGGCGCCGTGGTGGCCGCCCTGGACGCCGTGTTCGAGGGCGCGTGGCGGGCGGCGGGCGGCCCGGCGCTGCCGGCGCTCGATCCGGGGCCGCCGGGCGACATCCCCGCCGCGCTGGTGGTGCACCGCGCCCTGCGCGACGCGCACACCGTCGACACCTACCGGGCGCTCATCGACGGCGCGCAGCGCAGCCTGACGGTGGTCAACACCTTCCCGGTGCAGCAGGAGCTGGTGCGCGCGCTGCGCGACGCCGTGGCCCGCGGCGTGGCGGTGCGCTTCCTGGTGGGCAACGTGCAGCCCCTCCACGGGCCTGAGCGGGCGCCCTTCGCCGGCGCGGGGCCCCTGCGGGAGCTGGCCACCGAGGTGGTGCACGGCCGGCTGGACGCCCTGGCGGTGGAGGGGGTGGCCGTCTACGAGTACGCCTGCGAGGTGCCGGGGCTGGGCCGGGTCTGGCCTCACGTGCACGCGAAGCTGGTGTGCGCCGACCGCCGGCTGTGCTCCATCGGCAGCGCCAACCTGGACGTCACCGCCGGCTACTGGGAGAGCGAGGCCCTGCTGGTGCTGGACCACGGGCCCACCGTGGCCGGCATCGCGGATCGGCTGGACGCCCTGTTCGCGCAGAGCGACCGGGTGGATCCGGCGGACGCGGCCTGGCAGGCCCGGGCCGCCCGGCGGGCCTGGATCAGCCAGCACTGGCCGAGCGTCATCGGGTAGCCCGACGGCCCCCGCCACACTTCCCGAGGCTGGCGCCTCTTGCCGGTGTCGCCGGGTCATGGGCCCACCAGCCAGCCCCCGGCTCCCCGTCTGGTCACCGTCTCGTCGCCACCCCTCGCCCCAGGAGCCCTGCCATGTCCACGCCCACGCAGCCCCTCGCCGCCCGCCAGGCCGCCCTGCGCGCCGCCATCAGCCGCCAGGGCGGCGTCGCCGAGGTCCCCGCGACCTGGGCCGCCGCCCACCGCGAGACCTTCGACTTCGTGGACGTGCGCCAGCCCCACGAGCTGATCGGGCCCCTGGGCGCTGCCGAGGGTGTCACCAACGTGCCCCTCGACAGCTTCCTGTCGGATCTCCCCAGCCGCGACCCGGCCCAGCCGCTGGTGCTGATCTGCCGGTCGGGCCGCCGCTCCGGGCTGGCCGTCGCCGCCTGTGAGGCCGCCGGCTTCACCGCCGTGGCCTCGGTGGAGGGCGGCACCCTCGACTGGAACCGCTCGGTGCTGGGCCAGCACGACATCCACCTCAGCGAGCGCACCTTCGCCGCCGCCACGCTGAAGGAGGCGCGCTACACCACCAACGGCCTGCCCGAGGTGTCGCCGGACTGGGTCAAGCGCCACGTGGGCATCGTGCGCTTCGTCGACGTGCGCGAGCCCGACGAGCTCACGGGGCCCCTGGGCCAGATCCGTCAGGCCGTCAACGTGCCCCTGGCGGGGCTGGCCGCCGCCGCGCAGGCGTGGCCCCGCGAGGATCCCATCGTCATCACCTGCAAGGCCGGCGGCCGCGCCGCCCGGGGGCTGATGACCCTGCAGGGGATGGGCTTCTCGAACCTCGCCTCGATGGAGGGCGGCATGCTGGGCTGGCACGCCGCCGGCCTGCCGACCGCTTGACCGCTTGACCGCTTGACCGCTTGACCGCCTGAGGCCCCGGGGCGACCCGTCGACGGGGCCAGGCGAGACAGCCGGGCGCCCAAATGCATCTTGACCACGCGCGGCCCGCCGAGGCATGGCGGGGCGTGCCCCCACATCCCGATTCAGACTGATCCAGGAGAAGTCGCCATGTCCGCCACGCTGCTCCAGCGCGCCATCACCCGTGAAGACGGCTGCGCCGAGGTCTCGGCCCAGTGGGTCCACGCCAACCGCGACGCGGTCCACCTCATCGACGTCCGCGCGGCCCACGAGCTGCAGGGCGAGCTCGGCGCCATCGACGGCATCGAGCACGTGCCCATGGACCAGCTGCTGACCCAGATCGGGCTGCTCGACGCGGGGCGGCCGGTCGTGCTCGTCTGCCGGTCAGGGCGTCGCTCCGGCATGGTGGTGGGGGCCTTCGAGGCGGCTGGCTACGACCAGATCGCCTCGATGCGCGGCGGCATGATCGCCTGGCACGAAGAGGTGCTGGCCGATCACGACGTGCACCTGGGCGCCCAGCGCACCCGCGCGCAGTCCCTGGCCGAGGCCATCTACAACACCAACGGCGTGCCCGAGGTCTCCCCCGACTGGGTCCACGCCCACATGGGCCAGTTCCGGCTGGTGGACGTGCGCGAGGCGAACGAGCTCACGGGCCCGCTCGGGCACCTGGCGGCGGCGGATCACCTGCCCCTGGGCAGCGTCATGCAGGGCGTGCAGGGCTGGGATCGCGCGGCGCCCGTGGTGGTGCTGTGCCGCTCCGGGGGCCGCTCCGCGCGGGCCGCGCTGGCCATGCTCGCCGAGGGCTTTGAGACCGTGGCGTCCATGGAGGGCGGCATGATCGCGTGGGGCGCCGCTGGCCTGCCCCACCAGTAGCCGCCGGCCGGGCCACCGCCGGGCGGTCAACCGCCCTGGACAGCCGAGAGCGGGCAGCGCAGAATCTGCAGCCCTTGGGCGCCAGGAGGTCACCGATGTCGCAGGGCCGCTTCATTTACGAGATCGCGAAGGATCTGGGCCTCACCAGCAAGGCGCTGCGCGCGCAGGTGGCGGCCTGGGGCCTGGACTGGGACGTCAGCCACCACATGCGCCGGCTGACCGACGCGCAGGTCGCCGAGCTGATCGAGCGCCTGGGCGCGCCCGCCGCCGAGCCGACCCCCGCCGCCGAGCCCGCCCCGCCCGCGCCGGCGCCCACAGAGGCGCCCGCCCCCTCGAAGGCGGCCAAGGCCAAGCAGCCGAAGAAGGCCAAGAAGGCCAAGAAGGCCAAGGCGGCCAAGGCCTCGAAGCCGGCGCCCGAGCCCGAGCCGGCGCCCGAGCCCGAGCCGGCCGCCGAGCCCGCGCCTGACGCAGCCCCCGAGCCCGCCGAGGCCCCGATGAAGCGGGGGCGGCTCAAGGCGGCCGTCGCGGCGGCCCGCGAGGCCCTCGACCGCGCCCGCCGCGAGGCCGAGCGCGCGGCCGGCAAGGCCGAGCGCGCCCGCGCGGCGGCCAAGGCGGCTCGCGAGTTCGTGGCCCGCCTGCGCGCCGACGGGCGCAAGAAGAAGGCCCGCAAGGCCGAGGCCGCCGCGGCCGCTGCC
>JAUHVS010000394.1 GCA_030424955.1 bacterium
GGCCGCGCGGACCTGTACTCCCTGGGCGTCATCGCGTGGCACTGCCTGGCGGGGCGCCCGCCCTTCGACGGCCCCACGCCCATGGCGATCCTGTTCCGGCAGGCCCACGAGGACGCCGAGCCCCTGCGCAAGGTCGTGCCCGACGCGCCCCGGGATCTGGTGGACGTCATCGAGCGGGCGATGTCGAAGGACCCGGCCGATCGCTACGCCACCGCCGCCGAGATGCGGGCCGCCCTCGCCGGGCAGGCCCCGGGGGGCGGCTCGCGGCTGGCGCTGATGTTGCTCGGCGCCGTGGTGATCGCGGGCGGGCTGACCGCCACCCTGTGGATGGGCAGCCCGGACGACCCGCCCCCCGCCGACGCCCTGACGAGCGCCCCCCCGCCTGCCCCGGACGCCACCGCCGAGGCCCAGGCGGCGGACGCGGCGGTCCCCGACGCCCGCCCGGTCGACGCCCAGGTGGTGGACGCGGCGCCGCCCAAGCCGCCGCCGGCGAAGCTGGTCAAGGTGCTGATCAAGAGCACCCCCCCCGGCGCGTGGGTCTTCGCGGGGGGCCGGCGGCTGGGCCGCACGCCCTTCACCCTGGAGCGGCCGATGAGCGCCCGGGGCCTGGCGCTGACCTTCGAGCGCCGCGGCCATGAGAAGGCCTCGGCCACGGTGTCGCTGCGCGCGGACGGCACGACCCACGTCAAGCTGGAGCCCCTCTTCGATCTGGTGCCCTGAGCCCGGCTGAGCCCCCTGCCACCGCCGCCCGATCCCCTGCCACCGCCGCCACCCCGCTCGCCACGCCGCGCCCCCGCGCGACCGCTGCGCCGCGGCGCGAGGCGGCCTCGGGAGGCGCGGTGTCAGGCGCCCTTGGCACCGCCATGACCGGCGCCAAGGGGCCGAGGCGTGGAACCTTCCACGCCCTCGCCCGCACACCCCTGCTGGTGTTGAAATGCGTGTTCATTGGCCGCCTGCGCCCGCCGCTGGCACAGCCATTGCTCTGGGACCTGGGTGTCAACTCAACCGGATTGGAGGTCCCTGATGCGCGCGTTCAACACCCCGCGAGCGGTCCTGTGTGTGATCCTGGCCGCGGCCACCCTGGCCTGCGAGCCGCCCCCCGACGGGGCGGTGTCGAGCGGGCCCGAGGCCCTGGGCGCCCAGCCCGGGGCCCGGCCCGGTCGGGGGGCCGAGGGTCCGCCCCCGGCGCGGGGCGACCGCGAGGCCCCGCCCGCGGACGAGGCGGTGGACGGCCCCGCCGATGAGCCCGAGGCGGCGCCCATCGACGGCCCCGCCGATGCGCCCGAGGCGGCGCCGGCCGACGCGCCCCCCGGGGATGACCGCCAGCCGCCGCCCCCCCCCGGGGCTGACCGCCAGCCGCCGCCGCCCCCCGGGGATGGCCGCCAGCCGCCGCCCCCCGGGGATGGCCGCCAGCCGCCGCCGCCCCCCGGGGATGAGCCCGTGGACGCGCCCGTGGATGAGCCCGTGGATGAGCCCGCCGATGAGCCCGTCGATGAGCCGGGCCTCGCCCTGCCCCTGGCGCCGTCGCCGGCGGACAACCCGTTCAGCGAGGCCAAGGTCGAGCTCGGCCGGCTGCTGTTCTGGGATCCCATCCTGTCGGGGCACCAGGACGTGGCCTGCGCCACCTGCCACCACCCCGACTTCGGCTACGCCGAGGGCCGCGCGCTCTCCATCGGCTCGGGCGGCCGCGGCCTGGGCCCGGCCCGCCGCCTCGCCCCTGGCGCAGACTTCGTGGATCGCAACGCCCCGACGGTGCTGTTGACCGGCCTCAACGGCTGGGTGGACGGCGCCCGGCTGCCCGTCGCCGAGCAGGCGCCCATGTTCTGGGACAGCCGCGCCCGCAGCCTGGAGGCGCAGGCCGTGGGGCCCCTGCTGTCGGCCGCCGAGATGCGCGGCGACGCCTACTCAGAGGCCGAGGCCTTCGACGTCATCGAGGGCCGGCTGCGCGCGGTGCCCGCCTATGTCGCGCTGTTCGCCGACGCCTTCGACGTGCCCGCCGACGAGGCCGTCACCATCGAGCACCTGGCCCAGGCCATCTCGGCCTTCGAGCGCCACCTGTCGCGGCCCAGCAGCGCCTTCGACCGCTTCAACGCCGGCGACCGCGGCGCCCTCGACGCCCAGCAGGTGCGCGGGCTCAACACCCTGCGCCAGGTGGGCTGCACCGCGTGCCACGGGGGCCCGATGTTCTCGGACTTCCGCCTGCACCGCCTAGGCGCGCCGGATCACCCGGACACGCCCACCGTCGACGACGGCGACGGCAGCTTCCGCTTCCGCACGCCCACCCTGCGCAACGTGGCCATCACCGGGCCCTTCATGCACGGCGGGGTGTTCAGGTCCCTCGACGAGGTGATGGCGTTCTACCAGCGCGCCGGCCGCCCGGCCCCCGGCGCGCCGCCCCCGCCCCGGGGCGTCGGCCCGCTGGACCCGGCCTTCACCCGGCTGCGGTTCAACAACGGGCAGGCCGCCGACATGATCGCCTTCCTGGAGGCCCTGGTGGACGAGGACGTCGACCTGGCGGTGCCGCCGGCCGTGCCCAGCGGCCTGTCGGTGGGCGGCGCCATCGACTGACCGCGCGCCCCGCGATGACGCAAGGGGGGGCCACAACCCGAGCGGTCGTGATAGTAAACCCCCATGCGCCGCCTGATCGCCCTGCTCAGTCTCCTCTTGTGGCTGCCCGCTGCCCCCGCCCTCGCGGCGAAAGGGGACGTGGCGCGCGCCCAGGATCTCAGCCGCCGCGCGGCCAAGGCCTACCGCGAGAAGCGGTTCCAAGAGGCCCTGGAGCTGTTCAAGTCGGCCAACGACCTGGTGCCGCACCCCAACCTCGAGGTCAACATCGGCCGCAGCCTGGAGCAGCTCGGCCAGCCCGAGCAGGCCATGGTGCACTGCCGCATGGCGATGCAGGCCCCCGAGGCCCCGGCCCGCACCCGCGAGGCCGCCAAGGCGTGCGTGGGCCGGCTGGAGCCCCTGCTCGCCCACCCCGTGTGCGCCATCCTGACCGCCCCCGACGAGGCCGAGCTGCGCATCGACGGCAAGCTGGTGGGCCGCACGCCCTGGGAGGGGCCCATCGCGCCCGGCCGGCGCCAGGTGGACGTGGTGAAGGCCGGCTTCGCGCCCGTCACCCGCCAGATCATCATCGAGCGCGGCCAGCCGCAGCGGCTCTCGCTGGTGCTCAGCCAGGCGAAGGTGGGCGGGGTGCTGGCCCTCGACAGCCTGCCCCCGGGCGCGTCGGTGACCCTGGACGGCGAGTTCATCGGCACCACGCCCATCACCGGCTTCTCGATGCCCGCGGGGCTGCACCAGGTGGAGCTCACCCTGGTGGGCTATGAGCCGCAGGCCCTGCGGATCAAGATCGCCGATGGCACCCTGGTGCAGCGCGCCGTGACCCTGCTGACGCCCGACGACGCCCGCGCCGCGGGCCACCGGCCCCAGTGGCCGGCCTGGACCATGATGGGCACCGGCATCGCCGCCGCGGGCCTGGGCGCCTGGTTCGGGGTGCAGGCCATCGACTCGCGGCAGGCGGCGGATCGGCTGGCCCGCACGAGCGTCAGCCTGCGCGACAAGAACACCTACGACACGCTGGTCAGCGACATGGAGGTGCAGCGCACCGCCGCCGACGTGCTGATCATCACCGGCAGCGCCGCGATCATCGGCGGGCTGACCTGGCTGCTCTGGCCCGAGTAGCCCCGGGGCTGCGCCCACCCCTCAGCGGGCCGCGGCTCAGCTCCAGCTCAGCCCGCCCAGCTCAGCGCGAGCCCTTGAAGAGCTCGTAGCGCGACAGCTGGCAATGCAGCGGCCCGTTGCGCACGGGCCGCTTCAGGCTGGGCCGCAGGCCGATGGCCTTGATGGGCGCGCCCTCCCCCGCCAACACCCACGCCGTCCAGCCTGTGAAGCGGTGCTTGAGCACCGTGCCCAGCACGTCGTAGAGCGGCGTCAGCGTCTCGCGATCCCCCAGGCGCTCGCCGTAGGGGGGGTTGGTGATGAGCACGCCGGGCCCGTCGGCCTCGGGCGCGGCGACGTCGGCCAGGTCCTGCACGAAGAACTGCACCCGGTCGGCCACCCCCGCGCGGGCGGCGTTGCGCCGCGCCATGGCGACCACCTCGGGATCGACGTCGCTGCCCACGATGGGCCCACGGGGCGCCGCCACCTGCGCCGCCTCGCGGGCGCGGGCCGCCGACACCACCTCGGCGAAGCGCGCCGGATCGTGGTCCAGCCAGCGCTCGAAGGCGAAGCCGCCCTTGCGCAGGCGGATCAGCCCGGGGGCGCGATCGGCGGCCTGCAGCGCCGCCTCGATCACGAGCGTGCCCGCCCCGCACATGGGGTCGACGAAGGGCTGATCGGGGGTCCAGCCCGACTGGGCGATGAGGCTCGCCGCGAGGGTCTCCTTCAGCGGGGCCTCGCCGGCCTCGGCCCGGTAGCCGCGGCGGTGCAGCCGCGCCCCGCTGCTGTCGAGGGCCAGCACCACCCGCCCCTCCTCGAGCCGGGCGTGGATGGTCACGTCGGGGGAGCGCCGGTTGACGTTGGGCCGCTGCCCGGTCTGCTCGCGGAAGCGGTCGCAGATGGCGTCCTTGATCACCAGCGCCACGAACCCGGTGTGGCGCAAGTCGCCCTGGTCGCCCTGGGCCTCCACCGAGAGCGTGCGGGTGTTGGCCATCCACGCCTCCCAGTGGATGCGGCCGGCGCCCGCGTAGAGCGCCTGCTGGTCCATGGCCGGGAACTCGGCGATGGGCATCAGCACCCGGTTGGCGAGGCGGCTGAGCAGGTTGACGGTCCACAGGCCCGCGCGGTCGGCCTCGAAGTGCACGCCGCGGTTGCCGGCGCGGACCCCCTGCATGCCCAGCGCCTCGAGCTCGGCGGTGAGCAGGGGCTCGAAGCCGCCATCACAGGTGGCGAAGCAGGGGCGGGGGCGGTGGGGCGCGGTACGGCGGCTCATGGTCAGCTCTTTTCGATCAGCCAGCAGCGGTGGGGCCGCTTGCTGACGAAGTCGGGGGGCACGGTCTGATCGGTGATGTCTTGCACGGTGGCGTGGGGCGCCTCGAACTCGAAGCGGAAGCGCCGGCGGTTGGTGCTGAACCACACCCGCCCGCCCGGCGCGGTCACCCGCAGGGTCGCGGCGAGCAGGGCCCCGTGATCGCGCTGGATGTCGAACACGCCGTCCATGCGCTTGGAGTTGCTGAAGGTGGGCGGATCACACACCACCACGTCGTAGCTGTCGGCGGGCTGGGCGGCCAGCCAGGGCAGCACGTCGGCGTGGATCCGCTCGTGCTGGGGGCCCTCGAGGTCGTTGAGCACCAGGTTGGCGCGGCACCAGTCCAGGTAGGTGCGGCTGAGATCCACGGTGGTGGTGGCCCGCGCGCCGCCGTCAGCGGCGTAGGCCGTGAAGGTGCCGGTGTAGGCGAAGAGGTTGAGCACCCGGCGGCCGGCGCTGGCGTCGCGCACCATCGCCCGGGTCTGGCGGTGGTCGAGGAACAGCCCGGTGTCGAGGTAGTCGCTCAGGTTCACCCGGAACCGCAGCCCGCCCTCGTGCACCACCTGCTCGGCCGCGCTGTCGTCGACCCGGGTGTACTGCTGGGTGCCCCGCTGCCGCTCGCGGTGCTTCACGAACACGTGATCGGCGGGGATCTGCAGCACCTCGGCCGCCGCCGCCACCTGGGTGGCGAGCCACGCGGGATCGGCGCTGCCCTCGCCGCGGGCGAACTCGGCGATGTGCGCCCAGCCCTCGAGCAGATCCACCGACAGGGGCACCTCGGGGATGTCGCGATCGTACAGGCGGTAGCAGGTCACCCCAGCCCGGCGAGCCCACTTGCGCCGGTGGCGCAGGTTCTTGCGCAGCCGGTTGCCGAACATCTCGGCTTGGGCGAGGGTACGCGGGTCGGGGGTCATCGGCAGGCTCCCTGGGAGGTGGCGGTGGCCCTGCGGGTGGCGATCTTGATCTCGGGGCGGGGCAGCAACCTGCAGGCCCTGCTCGACGACTGCGCGGCGGGCGGCCACGCCACGGTGGTGCGGGTCATCAGCAACCAGCCGGGGGCCGGGGGCCTCGCCCG
>JAUHVS010000395.1 GCA_030424955.1 bacterium
ATTAGACGGGTATTCAGATGTAGGATAGGGTAGGGGTTGCGCCGACCTGGAGGTGCTCTGGATGCGTGACATGGATCGGGTGAAAGAGAAGATCGAGATCCGGCTGGAGCCTCGCCAGCTGGCGACGATGGCCTTGGGCACCTTGCTGTTCTCGGGCGGTCTCTTCGCAGCGGGCTACGTGGTGGGCCAGCGGCAGGCGCCGCCCGCTCCGGTGACCGCAGGGCTGCCTGCGGTGCACGCGAGCGCTCAGGACGCCGCGGCGGCCGTCGAGGGGCCAGGCACACCCGCGACCGCGCTGGGTGAGGTCGAGTTCCTGTTCCCCAGCATGCTCGGCTCCCGTCCGGCGCGGCCCAAGCCGACCCCAAAGGCGGTGCGGCTGGCCCCCGAGGTGGTGGTCGCGCCTGGCCCAGCCACCCGGCCGGCGGCCAAGGACGCCCCCGCCCCCGACGTCGCGGCCAGCGACTCGGCGGCCAGCGCGGCCGCAGCGAAGGCGGAGGCGGCGCGGATCGCCGCGGCCAAGGCAGACGCTGAGCGCGAGGCCGCCGCCCGGGCGGCGCAGGCTGAGCGGGAGGCGGCGGCGCAGGCCGAGGCTGAGCGGGTGGCGGCGGCGCAGGCAAAGGCCGAGCGGCAGGCGGCGGCCCAGGCTGAGGCTGAGGCTGAGCGGCAGGCGGCGGCCCAGGCTGAGGCTGAGCGGCAGGCGGCGGCCCAGGCTGAGGCTGAGCGGCAGGCGGCGGCCCAGGCTGAGGCCGAGCGGCTCGCGGCCATCGACGCCCAGAAGGCCCGGGATCGGGCCGCGGCCGAAGCGCGCACGGCGGCCGCCAAGGCCGAGCAGGCGGCGCGGCGCGCCGACGAGAAGGCGAAGGCCGAGCAGGCGGCGGCCGCAGCCAAGCTCGCCGCCGCCGCCAAGGCCGAGGACGAGCCGGGCCAGTTCACCCTGCAGGTGAAGGCCGTCAAGACGCGGGCCGAGGTCAACGAGTTCGTGGCGGGCCTGCGGGCCAAGGGCTTCAGCCCCAAGGTGCTGCTGGCCAACATCCCCGGGAAGGGGCGGGTGTACCGCATCCGGGTGGGGCAGTTTGGCAGCCGGGCCGAGGCTCGCCGCTTCCAGCGCCGCTACCTGACCGAGAGCGGTCAGCCGGACGGTGGGTTCATCACCGAGCTCTGACGGGTGGCGGCGCCTCAGGGGAGCGCCTCAGGGGGGCGCCTCGCCCGTTGAGGCGCCTGGGCCGCGGCCGATATGGCGGCCGGGCCAAGGGGCGGGTCAGACGTCCCGCCAGCCGTCGGGATCGGGCTTGCCGTCGCCATCCTCGTCGGTCCCGCGGCGCTTCAGGGTGCCCTCTTCATACTGCTCCCAGTAGTCGATCCGGCCGTCCCCATCGGTGTCGGCCTCGGCACGCACGATCACACCCTTATCGAAGTACTTGAACAAGTCGGGCTTCTCATCGAACTCGATGTCCACCTCTTTGCGGGCCACGAGATCGCCCTCATAGAACGTGGTCACGTCGACCTTGCCGTCGAAGTCCATGTCCATGCGGTCGCGCTCGAGGACGCCCTCCACGGAGTAGAAGCGCCAGACGTCGACCTTGCCGTCGAAGTTGATGTCGAAGGCCTTCTTGGTGAGCACCTGCTTGCCGTCCTGCTCGGCGAACACCTTCCACACGTCGGGCACGCCGTCGCCGTTGATGTCGAACGCCTGGGCGCCCTCAAGGCCGGCGGGCATCTTCGGGCCCTTGTTGGTGCTGACCTGCTGTGACGATCCGCAGGCGACGAGGAGCGCGGTGGTCGCGATCATCCACTTCATGGTGCACGTGTCCTTGTCGACTCGTTGGCCCCATGGATCGTCCACGACGGGGGTGTGCGTCAAGCGCCGGTCCGGGGGCTGCGGTTGAAAAGCACGTGCGGGGCGCAGATAATGCGCCACTGTCCGACCGTCCCCCCGTGATGCATGTCCCGAAACGTCCGTAATTTCGCGATCATCGCCCACATCGACCATGGCAAGTCGACGCTGGCTGATCGCATCTTGAGCCTCACCGGCTCGGTCTCGGACCGAGAGCACCGTGCACAGTTCCTCGACTCGATGGATTTGGAGCGCGAACGCGGCATCACCATCAAGGCCCAGGCTGTGCGCCTCCCGTTCCGGGCGGCCGACGGTCAGCTCTACGAGCTGAACCTCATCGACACCCCCGGGCACGTGGACTTCACCTACGAGGTCTCACGGAGCCTGGCCGCGTGCGAAGGGGCGCTGCTGGTGGTGGACGCCTCCCAGGGCGTCGAGGCGCAGACCCTGGCGAACGTGTACCTGGCCCTCGACAACGAGCTCGAGATCGTGCCGGTGCTCAACAAGATCGACCTGCCGGCGGCCGATGTGGCGCGGGTGAAGGCCGAGATCGAGGACATCATCGGCCTGGACACCAGCATCGCCATCGAGTGCTCGGCCAAGACCGGCTTTGGGGTGCCCGAGGTGCTCCAGGCGCTCATCGACTTCGTCCCGCCGCCCGAGGACAACCGCGGTGATCCGCTGCGGGCCCTGATCTTCGACTCCTGGTACGACAACTACCGGGGCGTGATCATGCTGGTGCGCGTGATGGACGGCGCCATCCGCAAGGGATCGAAGATCCACATGAAGGCGGTCGGGAGCGACCACGAGGTGCTCGAGGTCGGCGTGTTCACGCCGGGCGCGACGGCGGTCGAGTGCCTCGAGTCCGGCGACGTGGGCTTCGTCATCGCCAACATCAAAGAGGTGCGGCACGCGCGGGTCGGGGACACCATCGTCGACCGGGCGCTGCACGAGAGCCTCGAGCCGCTGGCGGGCTTCAAGGAGGTCACCCCGGTGGTCTTCTCGGGGCTGTTCCCGGTGGTGTCCTCGGACTACGAGGATCTGCGCGACGCCCTCGAGAAGCTGCGGCTCAACGACGCGGCCTTCAGCTTTGAGCCCGAGACCTCGGCCGCCTTGGGGTTTGGCTTCCGCTGCGGCTTCCTGGGCCTGCTGCACCTCGAGATCGTGCAGGAGCGCCTGGAGCGCGAGTACAACATGGACCTGATCACCACCGCGCCCACGGTGGTCTACCATGTGTACACGACGGACGGCGCGATGGTGCGGGTCGACAACCCCGCCCTGCTGCCGGACGTCACGACCATCGATCGCATCGAAGAGCCCTACATCAAGTCCACCATCCACGTGCCCCAGGAGTACGTGGGCCCGGTGCTGAAGCTCTGCGAGGAGCGCCGCGGCATCCAGACAGATCTGGCCTACGCGGGCAGCACGCGGATGTTGGTGCACTACGACATCCCCCTGGGCGAGGTGGTCTTCGACTTCTTCGACCGCCTCAAGAGCATCACCCGCGGCTACGGCAGCTTCGAGTACGAGGTGGCCGGCTATCGCCCCAGCAACCTGGTCAAGCTCGACATCAAGCTCAACGGCGACAACGTCGACGCCCTGTCGATCATCGTGCACCGCGACAGCGCCTACGACCGAGGCAAGGTGCTGTGCGAGCGCTTGCGGAAGGTCATCGAGCGCCAGCAGTACGACGTGGCGATCCAGGCGGCCATCGGCAACAAGATCATCTCCCGCGAGACGGTCAAGGCCCTGCGCAAGGACGTCACCGCCAAGTGCTACGGCGGCGACATCAGCCGCAAGCGCAAGCTCTTGCAGAAGCAGAAGGCAGGCAAGAAGCGCATGAAGCAGATCGGCAACGTCGAGGTCCCGCAAGAGGCCTTCCTGGCCATCCTGAAGGTCGACTGACGTGACGACGCCTCGCAAGCCGCTCCGGCCGGGCGCCGTCCGCAAGCAGGCGAAGCTCGCGCTCAAGCGCACCCGCCAGCTGCTGAAGAAGCACGGGGCCACCATCGGCGAGGCCGCCTCGGCCGAGGTCCGGGGTGCCGCCGATGCGCTGACGGCGGCGCTGCAGGCCAAAGATCCCGCCGCCACGCTGTCGACCCTGGAGGCGCTGGACGCCGTCGTCGACCGTCACCTGAGCCCCTACCGCAAGAGCCCCACCCGCGAGTACTTCGAGTCCATCGGCACGGCCGTCCTCATCGCCCTGGTGCTGCGCGCCTTTGTGGTCGAGGCCTTCACGATCCCCAGCGGCTCGATGATCCCCACGCTGGCCGTGGGCGACTTCCTCTTCGTCAACAAGCTGGCGTACGGCGTGCGGCTGCCCTTCGGCGACAAGATGGTCACCCAGTGGTCGAGCCCCGAGCGCGGCGACGTGGTGGTGTTCGTCTACCCCTGCGAGAAGTCCCTCGACTACATCAAGCGGGTGGTGGGGCTGCCGGGGGACGTCATCACGACCGACGAGACCGGCTTCGTGCTGGTCAATGGCACGCCCATCGCGGGCGCGCCGCGGGGGGAGTTCACGGCCTATCCGAACTTCGTGGGCAGCGAGAGTGAGCTGAACCAGTGCTCACCCACGCCGCTGCACCTCTACACGATGAACGGCGACAACGGCCCCTACAGCACGCTGAACTGCGGGGTGATGCAGCCGGCCGCGTACCCGCAGGTGTCGCCGGACGCCCCGCCCTCGGTGTGGCCGCCCGCCAGTGAGTACCGGTCGTGCCCGGCGGGCCCGCCGCCGCGGGCGTTCCCCTGGAAGGTGCCCGAGGGGCACGTCTTCGTGATGGGGGACAACCGCCGCAACTCCAGCGACTCCCGCTACTGGGGCTTCGTGCCCATGGGGTTGATCAAGGGCAAGGCGATGTTCATCTGGATGAGCTGGGACGGCGGCGCCGCCTGGAGCACCTTCTGGAAGAAGATCCGCTGGGGGCGGCTCTTCCGCGGCGTCCACCGCGAAGCGGAGTGAGCCGATGAGCCCCGTGGTCGAGCGCCGGCAGCTGCTGGATCGGGTGGACATGCAGCGCTCGCTGCGGCGCATCGCGCTGCAGATCATCGAGCGGGTACGCACCCCCGACAGCCTCGCGCTGGTGGGCGTGCGCACCCGCGGCGTGCCCCTGGCGCGGCGCCTCCAGCAGTTCATCGTCGAGGCCGAGGGGGTGCGGCCGCCCGTGGGCGAGCTCGACATCACCCTGTACCGAGACGACGTCTTCGACAGCCTGGCGGTGCCCGAGGTCCGGCCGACGCTCCTGCCCTTCGACGTGACCGGCCGGCACCTGGTGCTGGTGGATGACGTGCTCTTCACGGGGCGCACGACCCGCGCGGCGCTCGACGCGCTGATGGACTGGGGCCGGCCGCGCACGGTTCAGCTGGCCGTGCTGGTGGATCGCGGTCACCGCGAGCTGCCGCTGCACGCAGACTACGTGGGGGTGAGCGTGGAGACGGCGGCCGACGAGTCGGTGCAGGTGCGCGTGGCCGAGGTGGACGGCTCGGATCGGGTCGTCCTGCGGGGGCCTGGAGTCGCCGAATGAGCCGGCGCCACCTGCTCGAGCTGGCCAGCCTGTCGGCCCCGCAGCTGGAGCGGCTGCTCGATCTGGCCGACTCCTTCGACGCCATCGGGCGCCGGCAGGTCAAGAAGGTGCCGACCCTGCGGGGTCGCACCGTCGTGAACCTGTTCATGGAGGCCTCCACCCGCACCCGCTCGAGCTTCGAGCTGGCGGCCAAGCGGCTCAGCGCCGACACCCTGAACATCTCGGGGGGCTCCAGCAGCGTGGTGAAGGGCGAGACGCTGCTCGACACCGCCCGCAACCTCGCCGCCTACCGCCCCGACGTCATCGTGCTGCGCCACCAGCACGCCGGGGCGCCCCACCTGCTGGCGCGCCACCTGGACGTCTCGATCGTCAACGCGGGGGACGGCGCCCACGAGCACCCGACGCAGGGGCTGCTCGACATGCTCACGATCCGGCAGCACAAGCGGCGCATCGAGGGGCTCAAGGTGGCGATCATCGGCGACATCGCCCACAGCCGCGTGGCCCGCTCGAACATCGTCGGGCTCAGCACCCTGGGCGCCCAGGTGGTGGTCTGTGGCCCGCCGACGATGGTGCCGCCAGGGGTCGAGGCCCTCGGCTGTACGGCCACCTTCCACCGCGACGAGGCCGTGGCGGACGCGGACGTGATCATGATGCTGCGCATCCAGAAGGAG
>JAUHVS010000396.1 GCA_030424955.1 bacterium
CGGCCAGGTGCTGGCGTTCTTCGACAACGAGCCGGGGAACGTGAACCTGATGAAGGCGGCCTTCCCCAAAGCGCAGGTGGTGTTCCTCGACACCATGCACCGGCCCGACGCGCCGGCGGTGGCGCCCGGCATCCCCGCCATCAAAGACTTCACCCGCTGATCCAGCGCGCTGACCCAGGCCGGGCCCGGTGGGCGCCCCAGGAGACTGCCGCCCGTGCGGACTGAAGGCCGACATCTGCTGGTGGAGTACCACGGCTGCCCGAGCGCGCGGCTCAACGACGTCGGCGCGGTCGAGAGCATCCTCAACGACGCGGCGGTGGCGGCGGGCGCCACGGTGGTGCAGTCGGCGTTTCACCCCTTCCGGCCGCAGGGGGTGTCGGGGGTGGTGATCCTGGCCGAGAGCCACCTGTCGGTGCACACCTGGCCCGAGGCGGGCTACGCGGCGGTGGACCTGTACACCTGCGGGGCCGTGGACGCCGAGGCGGCGCACGTGTGGATGGCCCGGGCCCTGGGCGCGCGGCGCAGCGATCTGGTGTGGGTGGATCGCGGCCACCTGGGCGCCGCGCGGTCCATCGCGGTGCGGGGCGACGGGGGCGCCGATCCCTGAGATCCCGACCCGGCGCCTGCACGGCCGGCGGTCTGGCGGGTCAGACCAGGTGAAGCCTGCGGCCTCTCGCCGCGCCCCCTGTGTCGCTGGAGGTGCCCCATGCGTGCCCTGTCGTTCGCTCTGATGAGCCTCATCCCCTTGGCCGTCGCGGCCTGTGAGCCCACCGAAGAGACCCAGGCTGATCCGCCGGCTGAGACCCCCGCCGACGAGGCCCCCACCGTCGCCACCCGCCCCTACGCGCTGGTCTCGACGGGCCAGACCGGCTGCTACACGACGGCCGGCCAGGTGGACTGCGCGGCGGCGGCGCTCGTGGGCCAGGACGCGCAGTGGCGCGGGGCGGCGGCCGACTACACCCTGCCTGGCGACGGCACCGTCATCGACGCGGTCACCGGCCTGCAGTGGACCGAGGCGCACCTGGGCCAGATGAGCTGGACGGACGCGTGGGACGCCGCCGCGGCGGCGCGGGTCGGGGGCTACGACGACTGGCGCCTGCCGAGCCTCAAGGAGCTGTATTCGTTGATGAACTTCGACGGCGCCACCGGCCAGTCGGCCGCGGACTCCATCCCATACCTCGATGACGGTGTGTTCGACTTCGAGTACGGCGACGAGGCGGCCGGCGAGCGGTTCATCGACGCCCAGTACTGGTCGGCCACCGAGTACGTGGGCACCACCATGAACGGCGATCACACGGTGTTCGGCGTGAACTTCGCCGACGGCCGCATCAAGGGCTACCCCACCGCGCCCCCGCAGGGCGGCGAGGCGCACCACTTCGTGCGGCTGGTGCGCGGCAACCCCGCGTATGGCGTCAACCAGCTCATCGACGGCGACGACGGCACCGTCACGGACGCGGCGACGGGCCTGCAGTGGATGCAGGCCGACGCGGGCCAGGGCATGGACTGGGCCGCCGCGCTGGCGTGGTGCGAGGGGCTGGATCTGGCCGGCCACAGCGACTGGCGCCTGCCCGACGCCAAGAGCCTGCAGAGCATCGTCGACTACGGCCGCTCGCCGACCACCACCGACAGCGCCGCGATCGATCCGGTGTTCTCGGTGAGCGATCCGCAGCTCTACTTCTGGACCAGCACCACCCACCGCGACGGCCCCCGCAGCACCTGGGGCCAGTGGGCGGCCTATGTGACCTTCGGTCAGGCGTTCGGCTACATGCAGGGCCCCGGCGGCGGCGAGGCGGCGTTGCTGGACGTGCACGGCGCGGGGGCGCAGCGCAGCGACCCCAAGGCGGGGGATCCGGCGGACTGGGCCGGCGGCCACGGGCCGCAGGGCGACGACGTGCGCATCCTCAACGCGGTGCGCTGCGTGCGCGGCGGGGCCACCTTCGAGGCTGCGCCCGAGGGCTCGGCCTGTGGCATGGACTGCGTGGGCGGCGCCGAGGGCGATCTGCCGGACGGCGGGCTCGGCGGCGACGGGCCCCCGACGGACCCGCCGACCGACGAGCCGCCGACCGACGAGCCGCCGACCGACGGCCCGCCCGCCGAGGCCATCGCGGCCTGCGAGGGGCAGCAGGCCGGCGCCGCCTGCCAGATCGTCACCCCCATGGGTCAGCCCATCGAGGGCACCTGCCAGGCCGTGCCCCAGGGGACGCTGGCCTGCGTGCCCGCCGGCGGCCCGCCGACGCCGTGAGCCTGGACAGCCGGGGCCGCGGGCCGCCACCATCGGGCGCCGTTCCCCTGGAGGTCCCATGACAGCCCCCGAGC
Source organism: bacterium (assembly GCA_030424955.1). Taxonomy (GTDB): domain Bacteria; phylum Myxococcota_A; class Bradymonadia; order UBA7976; family UBA1532; genus JACKDL01. Next base: position 2,317 of record JAUHVS010000396.1, read on the forward strand.
TGACGCTGCACTACGCCCCCCGCACCCGGTCGCGCACCGCCCTGTGGCTCCTGGAGGAGCTGGGCCAGCCGTACACACTGGCGAGCTTCGACATCAACACCGGCCGCCACAAGCAGCCCGACTACCTGGCGCTGAACCCCATGGGGAAGGTGCCGGTGGTGGTGGACGGCGGCGTGCCTGTGGCCGAGCTGGGCGCCATCGCGATCTATCTGGCGGATCGCTACCCGGCCGCCGAGCTGGCGCCGGCGATCGACGATCCCCGCCGCCCCGACTTCCTGCGCTGGTGCTTCTTCTCGAGCGCCATCATGGAGCCCGCGTACGGCGAGAAGTTCTTCAAGTGGACGGTGCCGGCCCGCAGCGTGGCCTGGGGCAGCTTCGACGGCATGCTCGAGGTGCTGACCGCAGGGGTCAGCGACCGCGAGTGGCTGCTCGGTGACACCTTCAGCGCGGCCGACGTGCTGGTGGGCAGCACCCTGGGCTTTGGCCTGCAGTTCGGCGCCGTGCCCATGACGGGCCCGCTCGCCGACTACGCTGCGCGCTGCTGGGACCGGCCTGCGTGGCAGCGGGCGGCCGCCATCGAGGCCCGCGAGAGCGAGCGCTTCCCCATGCCCACGCCGTGACCGCCCCCGTGGGCGCGTCGGCGCAGCCGTCCCGGCGCGGCGACACCCCCTGGGGGCGCGCGGTGGGCTGAGTGAGCCCGGTGTGTTGAGTCAGGCCGGTGCGTTGAGTCAGCCCAGCTGGGCGGGCCAGTCACCCTCGGGCGGTCGACGCTGGGCGAGGCGGCCGCCCGCGCACCTCAGCGCTCAGCTCAGCGCCCGGCTCAGCGGCACTTCTGGTCCTTCGACTCCCTGCGGAAGGAGGCGAGGCCGTCGCCGTCCACGCTGATGATGTGGTGGCTGGTGTTCATGCCAATGAAGTTCCCCTTTTTGCCCTTCATGCAGCCGAAGCCGCCGTCGCGCTCGCTCGAGATGACCTTCACGCGGCAGCCCTTCTTGCCGTTGCCGTTGCAGTTGATGCGCATCCGATCCCCCTGCTGCAGGGCCTTGCTCGACGCCGCGGCGCTGCCCGCGCTGTCGTCGCCGTTGTAGACGCACACGAGCACCCGCTTGGCGCTGCTGCAGTTGCGCAGGTACGGGCGGCGCTTCTTCTTGGCGGCCTCGGCGGCGCCGGCGCTGACCGAGAGGGCGAGCAGGGAGAGGGCGAACAGACGGGTCAGGGTCGACATGCGAGGCTCCTGTTTGGTGTGGGGTCGCTCTTCTCAAAGCGTGGGACCGGGACAGACCCCGCAACGGGGGCGTGTCTTTTCTGCATTTTCGTGGGGCTCGGTCGGGCGGCTCGGCGGGCGCGCCCGCTCAGCGGATGCGCAGCCACCGCCACCCGACCGTCCACTGACCGCACCGCCTCAGGCGCTCTCGGGACCTCCCCGGTGCGCAGCCCCACCTCCGGCGCAGCGCCTCGGGCCCGGCCCGTCTGCGTGCGGTGGCGGGGGGCGCGACGGACGCTGCCCCACGCGGCGCGGGGGCGCCCGGGCGGCCTGGCAGCCCGGAAGTGATCGAAAGTGCAGCCCGCGTTGCGGGTTTGGGCCGGGGAACTCGCCTCTGTGGGAGACCCGAACTGAGCGCAGGTGCGTCCGGGCTGCGCAGCCCTCGCCGCCCCGCACCGCTCATCGCTTGAATGACCCCCCTCCGGTGGACGGCCGGAGCGGATGGAGTACGGACATGAAGGCCCTCATTGCCGCGGGCGCCCTGTGCGCCGCCAGCCTGCTGACCGCCTGCGGGCCCGCCCCCAGCCTGAACACGCGGCGGGCCACGACCGAGCGCATCATCAAGGCCTACCAGGGCCCCAAGCTGCGGGTCGCGGTGGGCGACTTCGCCACCATGGACGCCGTGAAGGACCTGCTGGAGCAGATGGAGTGGAAGGGCATCGCCCCGCTCATCTCGGAGCAGGTGGTGACGGGCCTGACCCAGACCGGGCGGGGGGCGGTGCTCGAGCGCAGCCAGCTCGGCACGGTCATCGCCAACATGGAGGTGGAGCACGGCGATCAGGCCGAGTACTTCAACCAGGAGACCACCGCCGAGAAGGGCAAGTTCCTGGGCGCGCAGGTGGTGTTCGTCGGCGCGATCACCGAGTTCGAGCCCAACGTCTCGGGCCAGGACAGCGGCCTGACCGTGGGCGACATGGCCTCGGTCAAGGTGCACTCCGACAAGGCGGTGGTGGGCATCGACGTGCGCCTGGTCAACCAGGAGACCGGCCGCGTGATGTACGCCGCCCACGCCCAGGGCGTGGTGAGCACCGCGAAGTTCGAGGGGCAGCTCACCTACAAGAACGTGGGCCTGGGCTCCAGCGTCTGGTCTCGCACGCCGCTGGGCGTGGCCACCCGCGAGGCGGCCGAGGGCGCCATCGCCAAGCTCGTCGAGGCCATCAAGGTGATCCCCTGGGAGGCGCCCGTGGTCGGCGGCCAGGGCGATCGCCTGTTCATCGGGGCCGGCGAGAACGCGGATCTCAAGCGGGGCGACCGCTTCCAGCTCCTCACCCGCGGCGAGGCCATCACCGACATGGCCGGCGAGGTCATCGGCTACGACGAGCAGCTCAACGGCTGGGTCGAGATCGTCGCGGTCCAGGCCAAGATGGCCGTGGCCCGCCGCGTCGAGGTCGAGCCTGGCTCGCCCGAGCCCAAGAAGGGGGACGTCGTGCGGCTCCCCCTGTCGGAGTAGGGCGGTGCGCGTGGCAGGGTTGATCCGCGCGCTGACGGTGGCGCTGTTGGGGGGCCTCCTGGCGCAGCCCGCCCTGGCCGAGCCGGCGCCGGAGAGCCCGATCCAGGGGCAGATCCTCGCGCTCAGCGTGGCGCTCGCCGAGGCCATGGAGCTCGCCGATCCCGAGGGCATGCGGCGGGTGGCCGTGCTGCCGCTGGAGGCCCTGGATGACGCCACCAAGAATCACCACCTGGGGCGGGTCACGTCGGAGCTGATCGCCTCTCGGCTCGCCGGGCGCCCACGGATCTTGCAGGTGGAGCGGGCCCAGATCGCGGCCATCATGGGTGAGCTGGGGCGGGCCAAGGCCGGCCAGCTCGCGCCCCAGGGGGCGGCCTCGGTGGGCAAGCTGCTGGGGGCCAGCGCCATCGTGCTGGGCACCGTGGCCGCCACCGGCCCCGAGTTCATCGTCAACGCCCGCGCGGTGGACACCGAGACGGGGCAGGTCATCGGCGCCGCGGCGAGCAGCCTGCCCCGCGCCGGCATGGTGGCGCTCAGCGAAGAGATGGTTGAGGTCAAGAGCCGCGGGGGGGCGGCGGTCCGCTCGGCCGTGGCGCCCGGCTGGGGGCAGGTCTACAACGGCGACACGGGCCGGGGGCTGGCGTACGGCGGGCTGTTCGCGCTGGCCGCAGGCGGCGCCATCGCGTCGGCGGTGCTGGGTGTGCAGGCCGAGGACGACTACCGGGCCAACCGCCCGGACACGGTCTCGCGGCGCGCCGACGCGGACGCCCACTACGACCGGGTCAACCTCGCGCTGGGCGGCATGGCGGCGGTGTGGGCGATCAGCGTGGCCGACGCCTGGATCACCGGGCGCGACTACGAGCGCATCGTGGTCGGGCCCGCCAGCGAGGGGATCGGTGTGAGCGTCGGCGGGCTGTTCTGACAGGGTTTTCCGTTCAGGTTGAGATCGAGTAGCCAGACGCACTGAACCAACCGCCGCAGTCCATCGGTG
>JAUHVS010000397.1 GCA_030424955.1 bacterium
ACCCCGGTGTCCCCCCGCGCTCGGCGTCGTGCGCACCACCCGACGGCGCACCTGACCAGAGCTTACCCGCTTCGCTCCGAGAGGCTGCTAACATGCGCCGCCATGTCGCTGCACGCCGTCATTCACTGGCTGTCGGATGGGCCCGGGGCGGCCCGGGTCGGGCTGTCGATCAGCGATGAGGCGGGCACCCGCGCGCCGATGGTGTGGGGCCGCCACACCTTCGACCCCCGGGCGGCCGCCCGCGAGGCCCGCGCCCTCGAGGGGGCCGTGCCGGGTGCGGTCCAGCGGGGGGCCGAGGGGCCGCTGGTGGCCCACGGCGGCGTGCTCTTCGACCTGTGGTGGCCCGCCTGGATCAAGGCGGCGCTGCGCGCCGAGGCCGGCCACCTGACGGTGGTGACCGACGCACCCCACGCGCCCTGGCCGCTGCTGCACGACGGCGCGCGCTTCCTGGGCCTGGCCTGGGCGCTGGGCACCGTGCCCGTGAGCGCCGACGTCTCGCCGGCCCCGGCGCCGGTGCCCGCTGGCGAGCGGCTGCTGCTGGTGGCGGATCCTGCGCAGGACCTGCCCGCCGCGCGGCACGAGGGCGAGGCCCTGCTGCGCCGACTCGCGCAGGCGGGGCGCGGCGTGGCCTGCGATCTGCGCCTGGGGCGCATGGCGCGCGGTGATTTTCTCAGGCTTTTCAGGGGGTTCCGGCTGCTCCACTTCGCGGGGCACGCCGATCCGGCGGACGCCGGGGGGCCTGGGGGCTGGCGCTTCGCAGACGGCCGCCTGACGCCCGACGCCATCGCGCAGCTGGCTGGGGGCGGGGCGCCCGCGCTCGTCTTCGCCAACGCCTGCCAGTCCATCGCGCCGGGCATGGGCGATCTGGCGCCTGCCTTGCTGGGCGCGGGCGTGCGCCACCTGATCGGCACGGCCGTGGACGTGCCCGATCTGCCGGCGGCCACCTTTGCAGGGCGGTTCTACGACGCGCTGCGCGATGGGCTCGGGGTGGGGGCGGCGCTGCTCAGCGCGCGGCAGCGGGCCGCGGGCGAGGGCGACGGCGTGTGGGCCGCGTACCGGCTGTTCGGGGCGCCGGGGGGGGTCTACTTCCGCCAGCGGCGCGCGGTGGAGGTGGCCGGCGGGCTGCGGTCGGCGGTGGTGCTGGCGGTGCGCGCGGCGACGCCCGAGGGCGTCGAGCCGGAGCGCTTCGCCGAGGCGCTGGAGGCCCAGCGAGCGGCGCTGCGCCAGCGCATCGAGGCCCAGGGCGGGCGGCTGCTGCCCGGGCGGGCGGCGGTGGCGCGGGCGGTGTTCGGGGCCCCGGTGAGCTACGAGAACGACGCTGAGCGCGCGGCGCGGGCGGCGCTGGCCGTGGCGCAGGCCTGGCCCGACGCCGTGCTGGCGCTGGAGGCGGGGCGGGTGCTGCCGGTGGGGGTGGACGTGCTGGGGCCTGCGGTGCAGGCCGCGGAGGGGGCGACCTGGCGGCTGCCCCCAGGCGTGTACGTGCTGCCCACCGCCGCCGCGGCCCTGCGGGATCAGCTGGTGCTGGCCCCCGCGGCCGAGGGCGCGCAGGGCGTGCTGGGCTGGTCGACGGGCGACGCGCTGCCCCGCCTGGTGGGGCGCGGGGCCGACCTGGATCGGCTGCGCGAGGCGCTGGCCACGGCCCGCGCCGGCGGGGGCGCGGCGGTGACGCTGGTCGGGCCTGCCGGCATCGGCAAGACCCGGCTGACCGAGGCCCTGGTGGCCGAGGCCGAGGGGGCGGGGGCGCGCGTGCTGCGGGGGGCCGCGGTGGCCTACGACGAGCAGGCGCCCTTCGCCGCGGCGGCTGGCGTGCTGCGGGGCATCATCGGGGTGGATCCGGCGGCCGGCGCCGCCGCGGTCGAGGCCGCCCTTGGGGCCTGGCTGGCCGCCGTGGACGCTGGCGATCGGGCCTTCGACGAGGACGCGATCCTGTCCATCGACGCGCTCGTGGCGGGGGATCTGCCGGGGAGCCTGTCGGCGCAGCGGCCGGCGCTCGAGGTGGCCCTGGGCCTGCGCCCGGGGGCGGGCCGCGGGCCGGGCGAGGTGCCGTCGGCGGTGGCCCGCGCGGTGACGGTCGCGGCCCGGCGTCAGCCCCTGCTCATCGTGCTGGAGGACGTGCACTGGCTGCCCCCCGCGGGCCAGGCGGTGGCGGGCGCGGTGATCGAGGCGGTGGCGGGCACGCCCGCGCTGGTGCTGGCGACGGCGCGCCCCACGGTCCTCGACGCGCCGCCCCCGTGGTGGAGCGCGCCGGGGCACACCCCGCACACCGTCGGCCCGCTGGATCCGTCGGCCGCCGCCGCGCTGCTCGGCGAGGTGCTGCCCGCGGGCACCCCGGCGGAGCGGGCGGCCCTGGCGGCCCGGGCCGAGGGCAACCCCCTGTTCCTGCGGGAGCTGGGCCTGGCCCGGGCCAGCGGGAGCGGCGCGCTGCCCGTCACCGTCGAGGCGGTGGTGCGCGCGCGGGTGGATCGGCTGCCGGCGCCCCTGCGGGCGGTGCTGCGGGCCGCTGCGGTGGTGGGGCGCGTGTTCTATCAGGGGGCGGTCGAGGCCCTGCTCGACAGCCCGGGGCTGGGGGCGGGGCTCGCGGCCCTGGCGCGCCTGCGCTTCGTGGCCCGCGCGCCGTCGCTGGACCTGCCGGGGGCCGGCCCGACGGCCGCGGCCGGGTTGACCGCCTGGCGGTTCCAGCACGCGCTGGTGCACGAGGTGGTCTACCACGGCACCGAGGGGCGGGCGCGGGTGGCGTGGCACGGCCGGGCGGCGCTGTGGCTGGGCGAGGCGGCGGCCGAGGGGCTGCCGGATCGCTGGGCGCGCATCGCCACCCACCGCGACGCCGCCGGGGATCACGCCCGCGCCGCGGAGGCCTGGCTGGCCGCCGCCGACGCCGTGGGCGCCGACGTCGCGCCCGCCGAGGCGCGGGCGGCGCTCGAGGCCGCGCTGCGGGCCGACGACGCCGCCGGGGGCGAACTGCCCGCCGGGCGGCGGGCCCAGGCCGAGGCCCGGCTGGCGAGCCTGCTGCGCGCGGCCGGTGAGCCCGACGCCGCGGCTGAGCGGCTGCACGCGGCGCTGGCCCGCACCCCGGAGGGGGCGCCGGTGGATCGGGCGCAGCGCCTGCAGGAGCTGGCAGATCTGGCCGAGGCGGCGGGCGATCCCCAGGGCGCGCGCGCGCACCTGGCGGCGGGCCTGGCGGCGGTGGCAGCGGTGACGGGCGAGGGGGCGCAGCGCGTCCGCGCCCTGCTGCGCCGCGACGAGAGCTGGCTGGCCTACCGCGACGGCGACTACGACCAGGCCGTCGCCCTCGGACGGGCCGCCATGGCCGAGGTGCCCGCCGGCGCGCACCTGGAGGCGGCGGGCGTCGCCAACGTGCTCGGGGTGATCCACTACGGCCGCGGCGACGACGACACTGCCGCCACCTACTACCGGCAGGCGCGGGCGGGCTTCGAGCGGGTCGGGCGCGGGCTGCGCATCGCCGCGGCCGACAACAACCTGGGCATCCTGGCGATGCGGCAGGGCGACTTCGAGGGGGCGGCGGGCTGGCTCAAGCAGGCGGTGCGGCGGCTGGCCCTGGCCGGCGATCGCGAGGCCCTGGCCCGCACCTACAACAACCTGGGTACGCTGTACGGCGAGCAGGGCGATCTGCCCCGGGCCGCGCGCTACCTGCAGGAGTCCATCGCCTTCCGCGCGCGCACAGGCCACGCGGGGCTGGCGCTGGGGCTCGCGAACCTGGCCGAGGTCTGGCTCAAGCAGGGCCGCTGGGCCGACGCCCGGGCCCGGCTGGGCGAGGCCATCGCGCTGTGTGAGGCGGGCAAGGGGCCGGGCTACCTGCTGCCCGACGCGTGGCGCATGCTGGCCGAGCTGCACCTGGCCGAGGGCGATCCGCCGGCGGCGGTACAGGCCGCGCGCACGGCCTGGGCCCTGGCCGACGGCTCGGGCGATGCGCCCCGGGCCGGGGTCGCGGGGCGGGTGCTGGGCGAGGCCCTGGCGGCCACGGGCGACGCGGCGGGCGCCCGGGCGGCGCTGGACGGCGCGATCCGCACCCTGCGCACCCTCGATCAGCCCCTGGCCCTGAGCGTGGCGCTGCTCGCCTGGGCGGATCACGTGGCGCCCGCGGCGCCCAGCGACGCGGCGGCCGCCCGCGCCGAGGCCGAAGCCCTGCGGGCCGCCCTCGCGCCGCCGTGATCCCCGCGCAGGGGCGGGGCGACCGGCCCGGCTCAGGGAAGAATGCTGCACTGGAGGGGGCCGCGCCCGTCCCGGTAGGCTGTACACGCTGCGGCGGTGTGCCCGATGGCCACGGGGTCGGGGGGCTTCACCGAACGCACGCCGGGCCCCGGTGATCCGCGAGGACGCCGCCCGGCCCTGGCAGACGCAACCACGACACTTCGCCTGCCACCGCGCGCTGCGGGCGCGGGTGCATCGGCTCAACGCCCTCGGGAGGCTCACAATGGCACGTTGGCTCTGGGTGATCGCGCTGCTCGGGGGGCTGGCGACGCCCACCTCGGCGGCGACGGTCGAACACCTCAACCTCACGCAGCTGGTCGACATGTCGGAGCTGGTGGTCATCGGCACCGTGACGGCGCAGGGCACCCGGGTCGAGGAGGCGCCGCTGCGCATCTTCACCGAGACGGCCTTCGAGCTGGAGCAGGTGGTGCAGGGCCACAAGGCCCGGCCGTACCTGGTGCTGGAGCAGGCGGGCGGCGTGGCCTACGAGGGCACCGACCGCGCCATCACCCTGACCGTGCCCGGCTACCCCACGTACCAGGTGGGCGAGCGGGTGCTGCTGTTCCTCACCCGCACGGCGGTGGGCACCCTGGTGGTGACCGGCCTCGGCCAGGGCAAGTACACGCTCTACGACGATCCCAAGACGGGGGTCACCATGGCGGCGCGCGACCTGCGCGACCTCAACATCGTGCGCGCCCAGCGCACGCCGGACGCCGCCTTCGTGGGGGTGCCGCTGAGCCTCGACCGCCTGCCGCTGGCGCAGCTGGTGGCCATGATCCAGGGCCGCCCGATGGGCCCGGGCGTGCCCGCCCGCATCGTCGGCCCCCGCACCCGCCAGCTGACGCTGCCCGCCCCCGGGGAGGTGCGCTGATGCGCCGCACACACCTGCTGTCGCTGGCCCTGCTGGGCGCCAGCACCCTCGCCGCCGGCGCCGCCTTCGCGTGGGCGCCCCTGGGCGGCCGCTGGACGGTGCCCGCCGACGGCGTGAAGTACCGGGTCAACGAGAACCTGTCGGCCGACATGGACGACCGCACCTGCCTGGAGGGCATCCAGACCGGCTACGCCGCGTGGACCGGGCTGCCCTGCACGTTCATGAACTGGGCCTACGACGGCCGCACCGCCAACCGCAACTGGGCCACCAGCGACGGCGAGAACATCGCCGTGTGGTTCGAGTCGGCCTGGCCCGACGGCCCCAGCGTGCTGGGCGTCGCGAGCCCCTTCACCAGCGCGGGCGGCGAGATCGTCGACTGCGACACCAAATACAACGGCCAGGACCACACCTGGATCAGCCCGCCGGTGGGCACCCCCGAGGGCACCGGCGGCGGCCAGGACGTCATGGGCGTCGTGGCCCACGAGTCGGGGCACTGCATCGGCCTGGGCCACACCGACGTGGCCGGCTCGACCATGCTCCCCGCGGCCCTGCCGGGCCTGCAGTCGCGGTCCCTCGGGGCCGACGACATCCAGGGGGCCTGTGAGCTGTACCCGAGCGGCGGCGAGATCCCCGATCCCGACCAGCCGCCGCCCCCGCCGGGCACCGTGGAGTTCGGCGGCGACTGCGCCATGGAGGGCTGCGCCGGCGGCCTGTTCTGCGTCAACGCGGGCCGCGAGCAGTTCTGCACCCGGGTCTGCCAGGCGGACGCCGACTGCGGCGACGGCTTCCACTGCTCCGCGCTGAGCGGCGGCGGCGGCTCCTGCGCCCGCGGCGAGGGCCCCCCGCGCAACATCGCCGGGTTCGGCGAGGCCTGCGGCGCCGAGCGCCAGTGCGACGTGGGCCTGCGCTGCGTGGTGGATCCCACCACCAACCA
>JAUHVS010000398.1 GCA_030424955.1 bacterium
TCGTAGCGGCCCGTCCACGCGAGGCGGCTGAGCACCTCGGCGGCGTCCCGCATGACCTCGAACCAGGCGCCCAACAGCTGACCGCGCTCCACCTGGGAGAGCCGCGCCAGCACCTCGGGCGCCGGGTGCACGTGGGCGACGGCGAACCACTGGGCGTCGGGGCCCAGCCGCTGGAAGAGCGCGTCCGCGATCTCGTCGTAGGCCCGCGCCTGCGACCCCCACGTGAACACCGACCGGCGGCCCAGGCGTGCGGTGAACCACGCGATGAAGGCCGCCGACGGCCCGTCGGCCACGAAGTCCGCGTGCTCGATGCGCTGCGCCAGCCGGGTGCGGGCGATCTGCGCCAGGGCCTTCAGCCGCGCCACCTGCGCATAGCGCGCCACCTTGTCGGCGAGGCGCTTGATGAGCCGGAAGCGCTTGTTGAAGGCCTTCTTCGACGCCCACGCGCCGTCGCGGGTCGGCCGGGGGGGCCGGTCGGCCGCGAAGCTCAGCCCGGTCACGCCCAGCGCCGCCATCAGCCGCGCCACGTAGGCCTGCAGCGCCTTGGGGTCGTCCATCCGCGCCGGGCCCCGCACGTCGGGGAACAGCGCCCGGGCCACCGCCACCTGGCGGGCCGGCACGGCGGCGCGATCGAACACCTCGGGCATGAGCGACCCGCGGGCCGCGGCCGCCCGCTGAAGCCGGCGCGCGAGGGCCTTGGGCAGCGCCGCGCCCTCGGCCGCCAGGAGGCCGCGGGCCACGCGCTCGGTGGTCCAGCGCTCAGCCAGCGACCCGTACAGGGTGTGCAACGTCGTCATGGGGGCCTCCCCTGGCCGCGCGGCCATGCCATCGAGGGTCATCAACACGGATCACCGACAGAGGGCTGATGACGGGATTCGAACCCGCGTCCACCCGGTCCCAAGAGCCAGGCGCTCCACCGCAGAGCTTCATCAACCAGACGTCCGCGGCGTGAGCGGCGGACGGATCAATGCCTTTGCAGTGGGCGTGCCAAACCGCGAGTGGGCCGTATTCTCGGGGGGGTCGGCGGCCAGAGGCCACCGAACGCGATACGATACAATCAATGACGATACGGGCGTATCGCCAGCAATCAGTCGGGCCTCAGGCGGGGCCGGCCGCGGCGGCCAGGCTGGCGGCGTGCTCAGCCCGGGCCTCGTCGAAGGCCTTGCGCCAGCGGCCCTGCTCCTTGCCCGACAGGGGCTTGAGCACGTCCACCGCGTGGCGCAGGCGGGCGCGCACCAGGTCCTTGCCCAGGATCGCCATGGTCTGGAACAGCGGGGTGGCGCTCTTCTGGCCCGACAGGGCCACGAAGAACGGCGCGAGCAGCACCCGCAGCTTCAGGCCCATGACCTCAGCCATCTCGCGCAGGGTGGCCTGGATGACGTCGGGGTCCCAAGCCCGCAGCTCGTCGAGCCGCCACAGGCACCAGGTCAGGATGCGGCGCACCTCGTCGTCGTCCGCCACGCCCTTGAGCCCCTGAAGATCGGCGGGCGACAGGTCCATCACGCCGTGCAGGAAGAAGCCCGCCAGGGGCGCCAGATCGCTGAACTTGTTCGCCCGCGGCCGCACCAGCGGGATGATCTGGCTGAGGTAGTCGCGGTTCAGCGCCCACTGCGCCACCCGGTCGGCGTACTCGGCCTCGGTCAGCGCCTCGCGCAGCCACACGCCGTTGAGCCAGTCGAGCTTCGCCACGTCGAACACCGGCCCGCCCAGGCTGATGCGGTCCACGTCGAAGTGGGCCAGCATCTCGTCCAGGCTGAACTGCTCGCGCTCGTCGGGCATGGACCACGCCATGCGCCCCAGGTAGTTGAGCAGCGCCTCGGGCAGGTAGCCCATGCGCTCGTAGTACAGGATGCTGGTGGGGTTCTTGCGCTTGCTCAGCTTGCTCTTGTCGGGGTTGCGCAGCAGGGGCAGGTGCACCAGCTGCGGCATGTCCCAGCCGAAGGCCGCGTAGAGCAGCTGGTGCTTCGGCGCGCTGCTGATCCACTCCTCACCGCGCAGCACGTGGGTGATGCCCATGTGGTGGTCATCGACCACGTTCGCCAGGTGGTAGGTGGGGAAGCCGTCGCTCTTGAGCAGCACCTGCTGGTCGACCTGGTCCCAGGCCACCTCGATGGTGCCGCGCAGGCGATCCTGCAGCACGCAGGTGCCCTCGCGGGGGGTGCGCAGCCGGATCACGAAGGGCCGGCCCTCGGCCACCAGCGCGTCGCTCTCGGCGCGGCTGAGGTCGGTGTAGGGGCTGACCATGCTGTGGGTGGCCCCGGCCTGCTGGTGCTCCGCGCGCAGGGCCGTGAGCTCATCGCTGGTGAGGAAGCAGCGGAAGGCGTGGCCGCCGTCCAGCAGGGTCTGCGCGGCCTCCTGGTACAGGGCCGCGCGCTCGCTCTGCCGGTACGGGCCGTGCGCCCCGCCGACGTCGGGGCCCTCGTCCCAGGTGATGCCCACCCAGCGCAGGGCGTCGAGGATCATCTGCTCGGACTCGCTGCTGGAGCGGGTCTGATCGGTGTCCTCGATGCGCAGGATGAACTCGCCGCCGTGCTGCTTCGCGAAGCAGTAGTTGAACAGGGCCACATAGGCGGTGCCCACGTGGGGATCACCGGTGGGCGACGGGGCGACGCGGGTACGAACGGTCATGGCAGTCGGCTCCTGGGGCGCAAGGCGGCGCATCATGCCGCGGGCCCCCAGGGCGTGCAAGCGGCCGGCCGGCGGTCAGGCCCCGCCGCTTGCCGCCACCCCGCGCGCTGGGGTACACCCGCGCGGTCACCCGTGCCCGAGGTCGCCCATGCTCCGCCGCGCCGCCCTGCTCATCGCCGCCCTGGCCCTGTGGATGGGGCCCACCGCCTGCGATGTCGCGCCGCTGTTCGGCAACGAGTGCGTGAGCGACATCGAGTGCGAGGGCGCGAGCCTGTGCGTGCAGGAGCGCTGCGTGCCCGCCTGCCTCATCGACGCCGACTGCGCCGACGCGGGCGTGGGCGCGGTGTGCCAGTTCAACCGCTGCCTGGTGCCGGTGACCCTGCCCGACGCGGGCGTGGACGGCGGCACGGGCGACGGTGGCCTGGGCGACGGCGGGCTGGGCGACGGCGGCCTGGACGCGAGCCCCGCGCAGGACGGCGGCGAGGGCGGCGCAGGCGGTGGTGGTGGTGCGGGCGGCGCGCCCGCCGCCGAGATGGGCCCCGACGTGGGCCCCGCCGAGATGGGCGCCGCTGATGCCGCCCTGGACGCCGAGGCCGCCCTGGACGCCCGGCTGCCTGCCCCCGACGGCGAATTGGCGGACGCCGCAGCGGTCGTCGACGCCGAGATGGTCATCGACGCTGAGATGGTCATCGACGCTGAGGCCGTCATGGACGCTGAGGCCGTCATGGACGCCGCGGTGGTCGACGCCGAGGCCCCCCCGCCGTGACCACGCCACCCCATGGGCTGCGCCCGGTGCTCCGCCGCGACATCTGCTTCGGGGCCGGCACCTGCGCGGTGGCGGCCCCCGGCGTGTTCGCCGTGGACGACACGCACCGGGTGGTGCTGCTCGACCCCGAGGCGGTCGACGCCGACACGCTGCAGTTTGCGGTCAAGGGCTGCCCCGCGCGGGCGCTGGGGCTGGCGGATGGGGCGGGCGACGTGCTGGTGTCGATCCCCGACTGACGCGCCCGCTGTTGGGCCGCTCAGCGCAGCTCGCCCTCATACACCCGGTAGCCGCCAAACGTGCGCACCACCTGCCGCATGACCGGATCGCCCATCGTCTCGGCCACGTGGTTCACCGGCGTGATGCCGCGGCACAGGTTCGGCAGCAGCGCAACCGGGGCCGCCACCTGCGACAGATCCGCGAGTCGCAGGTGAGCGATCTGACAGCTCAGGTCCGCGGCGTCCGACCGGCGCTGGCTCACCATGGAGGGCTGGCCCGAGACCAGCTGCAGCTCAACGCGCCTATACTGCGTGCCCTGAGGCGGCGCCTGCTGGCGGAGGTTGCTGATCGCGACCTGGTCGTTCGGCGCGAAGCGACCCCAATTCAGCGCACCACTCTCGACGTACGCGAACAGGACCGCGGTCCCCTCCAGGAACGTCTGCAGCCGGGTGCCGCTCGGGTCGAGGACGTCAGGGATGCGATCCAGCACCTCGATGTTGTCGCGGAAGCGCACAAACGCCAGCGACGGCCCGTTCCCCCCCCCAGCCACGACGGGCGCCAGGAGCACCGGGTCTGCCCCGAGCGGGGCCACGTCGAACGCCCCTGACTGCTGTGGCTGGAGCAGCGGGCTGTCGAGCCACGTCACCTGGATCCGGTCCTGCACGTTGATATCGCCGACGTCCGCGCCGCCCGCATCCAACGGGCCATTGGGGATGGTGATGTACCCATAGCGGCGCTGGTTGATCTGATCGGCCGGGGCCCCCAGCAGCATCAGCCGCCAGCTCCCGTCCATCTCGAACAGCCGCACGCTGGTCACGGCCACCGCCCCGGGCACCTGCAGGCGCGAGACCTGGGGTGGATCGCCGGCCTGAGGTGGATCGATCACCCCCACCACCGCCTCTCTCGTCCGCCCGTTCGCCATCACGGCCGCCACGAGCCAGCGGCCCGCGCCGTCTGACGCCACCTGGACGTCGCGATAGGCAACGCCGGCGCTGGCCTCAGCGATGACGTAGACCACCCCCCCAGCCCGCAGGCTGAGCCGGCTCCCGCCGATGGCGATGGCCGTGTCGGCGACAGGACTCGCTGGCATGGGGCCCCACGCGGCGTCGAAGTCATCCTCCGAGGGGATATCGTCGATCAGCCCACCCAACGGCGTAGGGCTGTACCCCCGCTCGCAGCCGCCGATGGCGTCGTTGTCGTCGGCGTCGAACCAGTCGTCGATGCACCCGTGCACGCAGGTGCCCTCGTTGCACCGCAGCCACACGGCGCGGGGCCCCGGGTTATCAAGGCACAGCGTGTGGGTCTCGCCGTTGTCGATCTGGCCGTTGCAGTCGTCATCCAGGCCGTTGCAGACCTCGTTGACGGCCTCGCCCGGCGGGTTGTCTGCGTCCTCGACGCACTCGGGGCTACCCTCGCCGCAGACCCACAGGCCGGGCGCGCGGCAGATGCCTACGGTACCCACGAAGCAGTCCTCGTTGGCCTGCCAGTCCTCGTCGGCCGCGCCGTCGCAGTCGTCGTCGACGCCGTCGCAGGTGTTGTCCACGGCTGCAGGCTCGACCTCCCGGACACACCGGACGACGGCGCCGCCGTCACTGGCGACGCACTCGAGCGTCCCGCGGCCGCAGACGCCCGGCTCGCCGGTCTCGCATTCGCCCTGTGCCCCCAGCCCGTCGTCGACGACGCCGTCGCAGTCGTCGTCGATGCCGTTGCAGACCTCGGCCACCGCCGCGCCGGGGACCGCTGAGCACAGCGGCTGCCCGTTCGGGCCGCACTCGAACACGCCGCGGGCCTCACAGGCGCCTTGGCCAGCCGAGCAGGCGCCGCCGACGCCCAAGCCCTCGTCGACGTTGTCGTCGCAGTCGTCGTCGTCGCCGTTGCAGGCCTCAGCCGGGACGGGGCCGCAGACGCCGCAGGCGTTGAGGACGCCCTCGTCCGTCCGCCCATCGCAGTCGTCATCCTCGCCGTTGCAGACCTCAGCGGGGACGGCGCCGCAGGCGCCACAGGCGTTGAGGACGCCGTTGTCGATCTCGCCATCGCAGTCGTCATCGAGCCCGTTGCAGTGCTCCATGGTGGGCGGCACGTGCCCCTCGCACCCGCCCCACACTCGGTTGTCGGTACACGCCTGTACACCGAGCCGGCACTCGCCGACCGGGGCTTGACCGTCGACGAGACCGCAGGGGCGCTCTTGGCCAAGGTCGCACTCGCAGCCATCGTTGATGCTGCCATTGCAGTTGCTGTCGAGCCCATCGCACTGCTCTTCGGCGGGCATCCCGGGCACCGCGTTGCAGGTCGTGCCGTCGCCTGCCGCGTTGCAGACCACCCGCCCGTCGGCCGCGCAGACTCCCTGTCCGGCAGTGCACGGGTCGCCGAGCCCCCCGAAGCCATTGTCGATGGCCCCATCGC